>NZ_JBVIPD010000004.1:369365-522681 GCF_055578235.1 Streptomyces sp. NPDC033136 | reverse complement strand
GTTGATAGGCCGGATATGGAAGCACGGTAACGTGTGGAGTTGACCGGTACTAATAGGCCGAGGGCTTGTCCTCAGTTGCTCGCGTCCACTGTGTTGGTTCTGAAACCACGAACAGCCCCATACCAAGGGTTACGGTATGGTGCGGCAGTTTGAGAGTTTCATAGTGTTTCGGTGGTTATAGCGTAGGGGAAACGCCCGGTTACATTCCGAACCCGGAAGCTAAGCCTTACAGCGCCGATGGTACTGCAGGGGGGACCCTGTGGGAGAGTAGGACGCCGCCGAACAATTTTTGGGAAAGCCCCCGCATCTTCGGATGCGGGGGTTTTCTGCGTTCAAGGGCCCCTTTCCGGGCCCTTGAATCCCGGATTTGGTCAGAGACGTCCTGCCGCCTTCAGTGCCAAGTACGCGTCTGCCAGTGCCGGAGCGAGATCTTCCGGTGTGGCGTCCACGACGGTGACGCCGTGCCGGCGGAGTTGTTCGGCGGTGCGGTGGCGTTCGGACTGGGCCTGGGCTGCTGCTGCGGCCTCGTAGACGGCATCGACGTTTCCGCGTGCCTTCGCCATCTCCGAGGTGTGCGGGTCCGCCACCGAGGCCACCAGGACTGTGTGGCGCTGCGTGAGCTGCCCGAGGACCGGGAGCAGGCCCTCTTCGATGGGGGCTGCGTCCAGGCTGGTGAGCAGAACGAGCAGGGAGCGGCGGGGGGACGTACGGAGTGCGGTGGCCGCGAGGCCTCTGGCGTCTGTCTCGACGAGCTCCGGTTCCAGCGTGGCCATCGCGTTGACCAGGGACGGGAGGACGTCGCCTGCCGTGCGGCCCTGGACGAGGGCGCGAACCTTGCGGTCGTAGGCGAGAAGGTCGACGCGGTCGCCGGCGCGGGACGCGAGTGCCGCCAGGAGCAGGGCCGCGTCCATGGAGGCGTCGAGGCGGGGGACGTCGCCCACGCGGCCTGCGGAGGTTCGGCCGGTGTCGAGCACCAGGAGAATGTGGCGGTCGCGCTCGGGGCGCCAGGTGCGTACGGCGACAGCGGTCTGGCGGGCTGTGGCGCGCCAGTCGATGGAGCGGGTGTCGTCGCCGGGGACGTACTCGCGCAGGCTGTCGAACTCGGTGCCCTCGCCGCGGGTGAGGACGCTGGTGCGGCCGTCCAGTTCGCGGAGGCGGGCCAGTTTGGACGGCAGGTGCTTGCGGCTGGTGAAGGGGGGCAGGACACGTACCGTCCACGGGGCCTTGTGGGTGCCCTGGCGGGCGAAGAGGCCGAGGGGGCCGTACGAGCGGATGGTGACGCGGTCGGCCTGGCGGTCGCCTCGGCGGGTGGGGCGCAGGCGGGTCGTGACGCGGCGGCGTTCGCCCGGGGGGACCGTGAGGAGATGGCGGGAGGCTGTTGTTTCCGTGCCCTGCTGCCAGCTACTCGGGGGCCAGGCGTCGCGGAGCCGGGCGCGGAGGGGGCGACGGGCCGGGTTGGTGATCGTGAGGGTGACGTCCGCTGTGTCGCCCAGGCGCACGGAGGTGTCGCCGGAGCGGGTCAGGCCCAGGTGGCGCACGGGGGCGGCCAGGGCGAAGTCGCAGGCGCAGGCCACGGCCAGGGGCGCGTTGACCGCCAGGATGCCCGTCCAGCTGGGCTCCCAGATGCCGACGGGGAGGGAACCCAGGGCCGCGAGGAGGGCGGCGCGTCCGGTGAGTGCCATCAGCGGGGGACGGGGACGTGGGCGAGGATCGCGTTGATGACGGAGTCGGCGGTGACGCCTTCCATCTCGGCCTCCGGGCGGAGTTGGACGCGGTGGCGCAGGGTCGGGAGGGCGAGGGCCTTCACGTCGTCGGGGATGACGTAGTCGCGGCCGGTCAGCCAGGCCCAGGCGCGGGCGGTGGCCAGGAGGGCCGTGGCCCCTCGGGGGGAGACGCCCAAGGTGAGGGACGGCGACTCGCGGGTGGCGCGGCAGATGTCGACGACGTAGGCGGTGATCTCCGGGGAGATGGTCGTCTTGGCGACGGCGGTGCGGGCTGCCTCCAGGTCGGCCGGGCCCGCTACGGGGCGTACGCCGGCGGCGTGGAGGTCGCGTGGGTTGAAGCCTTCGGCGTGGCGGGTCAGGACGTCGATCTCGTCCTGGCGGGAGGGCAGGGGGATGGTGAGTTTGAGGAGGAAGCGGTCCAGCTGGGCTTCCGGAAGGGGGTAGGTGCCCTCGTACTCGACCGGGTTCTGGGTCGCGGCGACCAGGAACGGGTCGGGGAGGGGGCGGGGGGTGCCGTCGACGGTGACCTGGCGTTCCTCCATGGCTTCCAGGAGGGACGACTGGGTCTTGGGGGGCGTGCGGTTGATCTCGTCGGCGAGGAGGAGGTTGGTGAAGACGGGGCCGGGCTGGAAGGAGAACTCGGCGCTGCGGGTGTCGTAGACCAGGGAGCCGGTGACGTCGCTCGGCATGAGGTCGGGGGTGAACTGGACGCGCTTGGTGTCGAGTTCGAGGGCGGCGGCGAGGGCGCGGACCAGGAGGGTCTTGGCGACGCCGGGGACGCCTTCGAGGAGGACGTGGCCGCGGCAGAGCAGGGCGACGACGAGGCCGGTCACGGCCGGGTCCTGGCCGACCACGGCCTTGGCGATCTCGGCGCGCAGGGTCTCCAGGGCGGCTCGGGCGGTGCCCTGGTCCCCGGTCTGCCCGGCGTTGTCAGTGGTCGGGTCCATCATGGACGGCGTACCTCTCTTTCGAGGGCGTCGAGTCGGTCGGCGAGTGCGATGAGTGCAGCGTCGTCGCTGGGCGGTGGTCCGAAGAGGAGGGCGTGCAGGTCCTGTCCGTCGCCGTGGAGGTGGGTGGACAGGGCGGGGAGCAGAGCCTCGGGCGTGTGCGCCTGGGTGACGGGGACGCCGGTGAGGGGGGCGAGGCGGGTGCGTGTGGTGGAGCGAAGAGCGCCGGCTGCGCGGTCGCGGGCGTCGGCCTTGCGGTAGAGGCGGGCGCGGCCTTCGGCGGTCTCGGAGGCGCGGATCGCGACGGGGAGTTTCTCGGGTACGAGGGGGCCGAGCCGGCGTGCCCGCCACAGGGCGGCCAGGGCTGCGGCGATGAAGAGCTGCAGGGTGCCCCAGAGCCAGCCCGAGGGGAGTAGGTCGAAGAGGCTGCGTTCGTCGTCGCTGCCGGTGGCCGACGTGTCGGAGAGCGAGGGGAGGTACCAGACCAGATGGGGGCGGGAGCCGAGGAGCTGGAGGGCGAGCGAGGCGTTGCCCTGCTCGTCGAGGCGGTGGTTGAGGAGGATGTCGGGCGATCCGAGGACGACGGTGTCGCCGTCCCCGGTCTCGGCCGGGATGCGCAGCAGGGTGGCCAGGCGCTCGCTGGTGTAGCACGTGTCGGCGTCGAGGTGGGTGGTGGTGTAGCGGACGCCGCCCGTGTCGGCGGTGCCGGCGCGTTGTGCGGCGGGCAGGGCGCAGTCGGGGGGGAGCGTCGAGTCGAGGCTGGTGGCGGGGTCGGCGGTGACGCCGGGGGCGAGCCGTTCGACGGAGGCGCTGCCGGAGGCGACCAGGACGGTGCGGCCGCCGGAGTCGGCGAACGCGCCGTGGAGCCGGGATTGCTGATCGCGGGTCAGCAGGTCGGGGACGGCGACCAGGAGAGTCGTGTCGGGCCCGGTCGCGGCGGCTGCCTCGTCCAGGGTGGTGACGACGCGGGTGTCCACCCCTCGGTCGGCGAGGAGTTCTGCGACGGCGCGGCTGCCGTTGGGGTCGGCGGAGCGCGGGTCGAGTTCACCGTGCCGCGCGTCGGAGCGGATCACGGCGATGGCGATGGCTCCCACCAGGAGCACCACCAGGGCCAGCGCGATTCCGCGCGCCCGGGTCCAGACCTGGCGTGCGGTGGGGGAGGCCGAGGTGGACGGGAGCGTGGCCTCGGTGGTCATTCGGCGGCTCCCTGGCGGGTGGTGGCGGCCGCGTCGGCGCTGCTGGTCGCGAGCTGGGGTTTGGTGCGTTCCAGGTCGCGGTCGAGTTCGGCGAGGCGGTGGTACGCCTGCTCGGTCGCCGAGCGGCCGCCGTATGTGACGTCGTCGAAGTCGCGGGCGGCGGTGCGCAGCCGGCCGGTGTGGGCGGGCAGGGCGTGGCCGGCCTCGGCGGCGGCCTCGTCGGCGGTGCGGCCGGGGCGGGCGTCCAGGAGGGCGCGTTCCTCCAAGGCGCGGACAAGGGCGCGCATGCGTTCCTGGACGGCCTGGTTCCAGTGGCCCTGGGCGGCGTGTGCCTCGGCGGCGGCGCGGTGGTCGGCGGCGCCGCGGGGGCGGTCGTCGAACAGAGCGGCGGACGAGGTGGGCTGGCGGCGGGGGGTGCCCAGGCGCCACCACAGGGCGGCCAGGACCGCGACGACGGCCAGGATGATGACGACCAGGCCGAGTGTGCCGCCGGGGGTGGCGGTCGAGGCGGCGTTGAGCAGTTTTCCGAGCCAGTCCCAGAACGCGTCGAGGGCGCGCTGGAACAGGCTGGGGTCGTTCTCGTGGTACATCCGCTTGGACAGCTCGCGCCGGGCTGCCTCGCGCGCGGGGTCGCGCGGGATGGTGACGGGCGGTTCGTCGGCGGAGCGGGCCGGCGACAGCACAGAGGTGTCGCCGGCGCGCAGCAGCGTCCGCAGGGCGGTGCGTGGCAGCGCCGTGGTGAGAAGTTCCCCCGCCGAGCTCACCGCATCAGCTCCCCGGGGTGGTGCCGGGGGCGGCGGGGCCGTAGCCCTGGAGGCCGGCGGCGCGGGCCAGTTCGAGGTCGAGGGCCTCGCGGCGGATGCGCTGGTCGATGTAGAGGAGCACGGTGACGCCCGCCGTGATCGGGAACGTGATCATGGAGCCGATCACCGAGCCGATGCCACTGACGACGAGGAATGTCCAGCCGAGGCTGCCGACACCGGAGTTGAGCCAGCCGGTGATGCCGTCGCCGCTGAGAGCCCCGGCGAGGAAGGTGAAGGGGATGACGATGATCGAGGCGACGACGTTCGCGATGATCGTGGCGAGCAGCTGGATGCCGAAGATCCGCCACCAGGTGCCCTGGACCAGCTTCGCGGAGCGGCTCATGGCCTTCTTGATGCCCTGCTTCTCCAGCATGAGGGCGGGCGAGGCCAGGGAGAAGCGGATCATCAGCCAGAGGGCGACGATGCCGGCGCCGATGATGCCCAGGACGGTGAGGGCGACGCCTGCTCCGGTGCTGCCGGCGACGGAGACGAGGATGCCGGGCAGGGCGCCCACGGTGACGATGCCGACGGTGATGAGCAGCAACAGGCAGATGAGGCCGAACAGTTTGACGACCTGAGGGCGGGCGTCGCGCCATGCCTCGCCGATGGTGACCGACGTGCCGAGCACGGCGCGGCTGGTGACGGTCGTGAGCAGGGCGGTGGCGATGACGGTGCCGACCACGGAGATCACGAAGATGACGGTGGAGTTGAGCATGGCGTCGCCCAGGGCGCGGCTCAGCTCGCTGAGGGTGGCGCTCGGGTCGTTGAGGGCGTCGGTGCTGGAGTCGTCCAGGACGAGGCCCTGGAACAGGACGACGATGACCTGGGTGAGGACCGCGACGGTCAGGGAGATGCCCAGGACCGTGCGCCAGTAGGTGCGCATGGTGGAGACGGCGCCGTCGAGGACCTCGCCCACGCCGAGCGGGCGGAGCGGGATCACGCCGGGCTTGGCGGCGGGCGGGGGGCCGCCCCAGCCGCTTCCCCAGCCGCCGGGGGCTCCGTAGCCGCCGGGGGCCGCAGGGCCGCCGGTGCCGTGTCCGCCGGGGGGCCGGGTGCCCCAGCCCGAGCCGGGCGGAGGGGGCGGGGGAGTTTGGCCGGGGGCGGCCGGGCCGCTGGGCGCGGACCACTGGGCCGGTGGCGGCTGTTCCTTGGACCATTGCGGGCCGGTGCCCTGCGGGGGCTGGCCCTGCTGTCCCGGCTGGTCCGCGGGCTGTGCGGGACCGGGGCGGTCGGCGGGCTCGGCAGGGCCGGACGCGTCCGGCTTCTGCCCGTCGGACGGGGCGGATCCGGGCGAGGCCCAGCCCGGAGTGTCGTTCATCGTCGCTCCTTCACGGTGCCCGTCCGCGGTCGCGGCGGCAGGTTGGCAGCCATCGTGCCATGGGGTGGTCTTGGAGTGACCGGCCGCGGTATGGGCTGCGTACCTTCAATTGTCCGCTCGATAGGGGGCAGACTGACCGCATGGCTGATCAGTACGCGTACAGCGGCGATGACAAACGGCCGACCGAGACCCCGGCGATCCGCTGGGAAGAACCACCGGAAGGCCCGGTTCTGGTCCTGCTCGACCAGACGAGGTTGCCCGCGGAGGAGGTCGAACTGGTCTGTACGGACGCGCCCGCTCTCGTGGAGGCGATCCGCTCGCTGGCCGTGCGCGGGGCACCGCTGCTCGGCATCGCGGGGGCGTACGGCGTCGCGCTCGCCGCCGTACGCGGCTTCGACGTGGACGAGGCGGCGTCCGCCCTGGCGAGTGCCCGGCCGACCGCGGTGAATCTGACGGTGGGTGTGCGCCGGGCGCAGGCGGCGCACGAGGCGGCGCTCGCCAAGAGCGGTGACGTCAGGCAGGCGGCCGCGGCGGCACTGGCGGCGGCGCGGCAGCTGCACCGGGAGGACGCCGAGGCCAGCGCGCGGATGGCCGAGCACGGTCTGGCCCTGCTGGACGAGCTGCTGCCCGGTGGCGGGCACCGGATCCTGACCCACTGCAACACCGGCTCGCTGGTGTCGGGCGGGGAGGGCACCGCGTTCGCGGTGGCGCTGGCGGGGCACCGGGCGGGCCGGCTGCGGCGGCTCTGGGTGGACGAGACGCGTCCGTTGCTGCAGGGGGCGCGCCTGACGGCGTACGAGGCGGCTCGCAGCGGGATGGCGTACACGCTGCTCACCGACAACGCGGCGGGGTCGCTGTTCGCCGCGGGTGAGGTGGACGCCGTGCTGATCGGGGCGGACCGCATCACGGCGGACGGGTCGGTGGCGAACAAGGTCGGGAGTTATCCGCTGGCGGTGCTGGCGCGCTACCACCATGTGCCGTTCATCGTAGTGGCGCCGGTGACGACGGTGGATCTGGACACGGCGGACGGGGCATCGATCGAGGTGGAGCAGCGTCCCGGGCACGAGGTGACGGAGGTGGTGGCGCCGCAGGTGCCCGTGGTCGGGGCGGAGCCGGGCGGCGGGATTCCGGTGGCGCCGCTGGGGACGCAGGCGTACAACCCGGCGTTCGACGTGACGCCGCCCGAGCTGGTGACGGCCATCGTGACGGAGGAGGGCGCCGTCTCGCCCGTGACGGCTGAGGCGCTTGCCGAAGTGTGTGCGAGGTCACGGCGGGCGGCGGGCTGAGCTTTCGCGGCCCCGCCGGACCGGGGCCATGTCCTGTCCCTCGTCCGTCGTCTTGATCAAAAACGGGCGGACGAGGGCAGACAGTGACTCTTGCTGCGACTATGGTCACTGGCCGGTGAGCTACCTCACCACTGCCTTCGCCACCGTTATGAGAATGGGATGATGTCGTTTATGAAGGGACGAGTCCTTGTCGTCGACGACGACACCGCACTTGCCGAGATGCTCGGCATCGTGCTGCGTGGTGAGGGTTTCGAGCCGTCTTTCGTGGCCGACGGCGACAAGGCGCTGGCCGCCTTCCGCGAGTCCAAGCCCGATCTGGTGCTGCTCGATCTGATGCTGCCCGGCCGGGACGGCATCGAGGTGTGCCGTCTGATCAGGGCGGAGTCCGGGGTGCCGATCGTGATGCTCACGGCCAAGAGCGACACGGTCGACGTCGTCGTGGGCCTGGAGTCCGGCGCCGACGACTACATCGTGAAGCCGTTCAAGCCGAAGGAGCTGGTGGCCCGGATCCGGGCGCGGCTCAGGAGGTCGGAGGAGCCCGCGCCCGAGCAGCTCGCCATCGGTGACCTGGTCATCGACGTGGCCGGGCACTCCGTGAAGCGGGAGGGGCAGTCGATCGCCCTGACGCCGCTGGAGTTCGACCTGCTGGTCGCGCTCGCGCGCAAGCCGTGGCAGGTGTTCACGCGCGAGGTGCTGCTGGAGCAGGTGTGGGGCTACCGGCACGCGGCGGACACGCGGCTGGTCAACGTGCATGTGCAGCGGCTGCGCTCCAAGGTCGAGAAGGACCCGGAGAAGCCGGAGATCGTGGTGACCGTCCGTGGCGTCGGATACAAGGCAGGACCGAGCTGACATGTCCGGTGACAGTGCCGCTTCGGCGTCCGGCCGGTCCGGGGGCCGCCCGGAGCGGCCTGTCGGGCGGAAGAAGGCGGGTTCCCGCTGGGGGCGGTTCCTGGAGAGCGGGCTGCTGCTCCAGGGCGGAGTCCAGGGCAGCCCGGTCATCCGCCTGTTCCTGCGGTGGGTGCGCCGGCCGCTGCTGCCCGTCATGCGGCTGTGGCGGCGCAACATCCAGCTCAAGGTCGTCGTCACGACACTGCTGATGTCGCTGGGCGTGGTGCTGCTGCTCGGCTTCGTCGTCATCGGGCAGGTGCGCAACGGCCTGCTGGACGCCAAGGTGAAGGCGTCCCAGAGCCAGGCCACCGGAGGGTTCGCGGTGGCCAAGCAGCGGGCCGAGCTGGCGGCGAGCGGCACCGGCGACGACCTCGCCACGGCGGACGACCGTCCCGCGCAGAACGTCATCCAGTGGATGAGCGACCTCGTTTCCTCGCTTTCCAGCGGCGGTCAAGGTGCCTTCGAAGTGGTCACGCTCCCGACCTCCGACGCGGACGGCACCGGCGGTCGCGGACCGCGTGCCTCCGGTGAGGTCGACTGGAGCACGAGCGTGCCCGCCGACCTGCGCGAGCGGATCGGCAGCAGTCCGACGGCCGCACAGAGCTACACCCGCATCACGTACAACAACGAGACCAAGCCCTCCCAGCCGGGCCTGGTCATCGGCAAGCAGGTCAACGACCCCAACAGTGACCCGTACCAGCTCTACTACCTCTTCCCGCTCACCCAGGAGGAGAAGTCGCTGAGCCTGGTCAAGGGCACCCTCGCGACGGCCGGGCTGTTCGTGGTCGTGCTGCTGGGGGCCATCGCCTGGCTCGTCGTACGGCAGATCGTCACGCCGGTGCGGATGGCGGCGGGGATCGCCGAGCGGTTGTCCGCCGGGCGGCTCCAGGAGCGTATGAAGGTCACCGGTGAGGACGACATCGCGCGCCTCGGTGAAGCCTTCAACAAGATGGCGCAGAACCTCCAGCTGAAGATCAGCCAGCTGGAGGACCTGTCGCGGATGCAGCGCCGGTTCGTCTCGGACGTGTCGCACGAGCTGCGTACGCCGCTGACGACCGTACGGATGGCCGCGGACGTCATCCACGAGGCGCGGGAGGACTTCGACCCGGTGACCGCACGGTCGGCGGAGCTGCTCGCCGACCAGCTGGACCGCTTCGAGTCGCTGCTCGCGGACCTGCTGGAGATCAGCCGGTTCGACGCGGGCGCCGCGGCCCTGGAGGCGGAGCCGATAGACCTCAGGGACGTCGTACGGCGGGTGGTGAGCGGGGCCGAGCCGCTCGCGGAGCGCAAGGGCACGCAGATCCGTGTCCTCGGCGACCAGCAGCCCGTCGTCGCCGAGGCAGACGCCCGGCGCGTGGAGCGTGTGCTGCGCAACCTCGTCGTCAACGCCGTCGAGCACGGCGAGGGCAACGACGTCGTCGTCAGGCTCGCCGCGGCCGGCGGTGCCGTGGCCGTCGCGGTGCGGGACTACGGGGTCGGGCTCAAGCCGGGCGAGGGGACCCGGGTGTTCAGCCGCTTCTGGCGGGCCGACCCGGCACGCGCGCGTACCACGGGCGGTACGGGTCTGGGGCTGTCCATCGCCCTGGAGGACGCCCGGCTGCACGGCGGCTGGCTGCAGGCGTGGGGCGAGCCGGGCGGCGGCTCGCAGTTCCGGCTGACGCTGCCCAGGACCGCGGACGAGCCGCTGCGAGGCTCTCCGATACCGCTGGAGCCCAAGGACTCACGGCGCAACCGGGGGCTCGACGACGCCGGGCTGCCGTGCGGCGGTGGGGACGGCGAGAAGCGGGCGACCGTGCCGGCGCAGCCTGCGACGGGGCCGGTGCCTCCGGGACCGATGCGGGACCCCATACCGCCGCGGGCGTCTGCCGCCGCGGCGGATCCGACGGCGCTGCCCGGCAATGGCTCGCGTGTGGTGCCCAGGCCCGCCTCGGGCACGCGGCGGCAGGACGCCCCGGCGGCAGCGGACGGGCCGGCTCGTGACGGCGGAGCGGATGGCAGGGCCGGCGACGGTGCGCCGGGCACCGCGGCCGGGCAGCGGGACAACAGATCCGCGGAGTCGGGCAGGGAAACCGAGCCGGGCGATGCGAACAGGCAAGGGGAGGCAACTCGTGGGCGCTGACCGCGAGGGGCGCGGCCGGCGTAAGCCCCCGCGCGTGATGGCGTACGCCACCGGTGGCGTCCTGCTCCTGGCGGGGTGTGCCTCGATGCCGGACAGCGGTCACCTGCGCGGGGTGGAGTCCACACCGCGCCAGGAGACCCAGGTGCGGGTGTATGCCGTGCCGCCCGGTGAGGACGCGCCGCCCCCGGAGATCGTGCAGGGCTTCCTGGAGGCGCTCACCAGCGATGATCCGCACTACAAGACGGCACGCCAGTACCTGACCGGTGAGGCGGCGAAGACGTGGCGGCCCGAGCTGTCCGCTACGGTGCTCACGGACGGGCCCGGGGCCAAGCCCGTGGGTGCGGGCGGCCGGGAGGACACCGGCGAGATCTCGTACCTGCTGACCGGCACCAAGGTCGCCACCGTGGACGCGCAGCAGGCGTACTCGCCGGCGGCCGGGGCCTACGGCGGGACCGTGCACCTGACGCAGGACGACAAGAGGCAGTGGCGGATCGACGCGCTACCGCAGGGCGTCGTCATGGGCGAGTCGGACTTCCAGCGCAACTACATGTCCGTCAACAAGTACTACTTCGCTTCGAACACCGCGGCCGCCGCGGCGGACACACAGCCCGCCGCGGTCGCCGACCCGGTCTACGTGCGGCGGCGTGTGGATCCCATGACGCAGACGGTGCGCTCCCTGCTCGCCGGGCCCACGCGCTGGCTCGGGCCCGTCGTCAGGTCGAGCTTCCCCACCGGTACAGCGCTGGCGAAGGGCGCCGGCACGCTGACGCCCGACGACCGGAGCAAGCTGACGGTCCCGCTCAACGGCAAGGCCGCGGGCATCGGTACCAACCGGTGCCAGGAGATGGCGACTCAGCTGCTGTTCACGCTGCGGAACGTCAGCCCGGTGGTGGAGGAGGTCGGGCTGCGGGCCGGCGGGACGGAGCTGTGCTCCCTCACACAGGACGCGGCCGACGCGGCGGCCTTCCGGGGCTCGGCGCACCCCCCGGAGTACCTGTACTTCGTCGACGGCAAGAGCCGGCTGGTGCGCCTGCCCACGGACAGCGGTACGAAGCCGGACCCGGAGCCGGCGCCGGGAGCGCTGGGCGAGGGCGGCACGGCGCTGCGGTCGGTGGCGGTGTCGCGCGACGAGCACACCGCGGCCGGCGTCGGCCTCGACGGCAAGTCGCTGTACGTGGGGTCGCTGGTCTCGGGCGGTTCGCTGGGTGAGCCGGTGCTGCGCAGCCGGGGCCGGAGCGAGGCCGACCGGCTGACGGCCCCGAGCTGGGACGCGGACGACGGCCTGTGGGTGGCCGACCGCGACCCGGAGAATTCCCGGCTGCTTCTGCTCGAGGAGGGCAAGGGCGATCCGCTGGAGGTGCGCACGCCGCACATGGACGGGCGGATTCACTCCGTGCGGGTGGCCGCCGACGGGGTGCGGATCGCGCTCGCCGTGGAGAAGGGCGGCAAGAAGACCCTGCTCATCGGGCTGATCGAGCGGGACGAGAAGCCGGGCGAGAAGCCGGCCGTCCGGGTGGTCGAACTGCGCTCCGCGACGCCGGAGTTGGAGGAGGTCACCGCGATGTCGTGGGCCGGAGACAGCCGGCTCGTGGTGGTCGGACGCGAGCACGGCGGCGTGGAGCAGATGCGGTACGTCCAGGTCGACGGCTCCACGCCGGACATCCCGGCGCCCGCGGCCCTGACCGGTGTCAAGAACGTCACCGCCGCCGAGGACGACCGGCTGCCGCTGGTGGCGTACTCGGTGGACGGCATCGTCCGGCTGCCGTCGGGCGCGCAGTGGCAGAAGGTGACGGAGGGGACGGCGCCGGTCTATCCGGGGTGATGTTGACCCCGGGGCCGGTGCGTCCCCGGGCGTGAGTGTCGGAGCGGCCGCCGCTGCCGAGGGAGGCCTCGGGAGGGGCGGCCGCTGTGGGTTCGCGGTGGGGCGGGGCGCTGGGCCGTGGTTGCCCACAGGGGTTTTCCACAGGGGGTGGCAGGGCCCGGGGCGGGGCGGCAGAGTGGTGGGCATGCGGGGGTGGTGGCAGGAGCTCGGGGACCTGGTGCTGCCGGGCGAGTGCGGGGGCTGCGGGGTGCCTCGCGCGGTGCTGTGCGCCCGGTGCCGTGCGGTGCTGAGCGGGGCCGGGGCGTGCCGGGTGCGGCCGGTCCCGGAGCCGCCCGGGCTGCCTGTGGTGCACGCTGCGGCCCGGTACGCGGACGAGGTCCGGGCGACGCTGCTGGCCCACAAGGAACGGGGCGCGCTGGCGCTCGCAGGTCCGCTCGGGGTGGCTCTGGCGGGAGCTGTGCGGGCGGGGCTGCGACGGGCCTCGGCCGCAGGGGGGCCGGACACGGCGTGGTCCGGGGAGGTCAGGGCCCCCGTGCTGCTCGTGCCCGTGCCGTCCGGGCGGCGGGCCGTGCGGGCCCGGGGGCATGATCCGGCCCGGCGGATCGCGCTCGCTGCGGCGGGGGAGCTGCGGCGGTGCGGGGTGCCGGCCCGGGTACTCGGCGTGCTGCGGCAGAGGCGGGCCGTGGCCGACCAGTCGGGGCTCGACTCCCGGCAGAGGCTGGACAATCTGGCGGGCGCGCTGGCGGTGGTGCCCGGAGGTGACCGGCTGCTTTCCGGGGGGCGGGTCGTCCTCGTCGACGACCTGATGACCACCGGAGCGTCCCTCACGGAGGCCGCGCGGGCCGTGCGCGCGGTTCCGTACGGGCCGGTATACGGGCCGGTAACGGGGCCGATTCCGAACACTGAGGGAACGGTGGCCGTGTACGGGGGAGAGACGTGGGAAAGCAGAGAGGAACAGTACGTCGGATCAAGGCGGGAGAGTACGGGCCGGCGGCCCGGCCGGCAGGGAATCGCGGGCGCGGACGACGCCGGCGGAGTCGTGGACGTGGTGTGCGCGGCAGTGGTCGCGGCATCACCGGACTCTTTCGAAATAGACCGGAACTGACTGAGATCTTGTGTCGTTGCAGGTAACAAGAGGGCTTATTCACCTGAACGGAGGTACGCCGCAGTAGAGGGTGACGACATCCGTCCGGGCGAGATATGTTCGGTTGAGAGGGAAAGCCGCAGGCCACACCTCCCAAATCCGAATGCCGTGCTGCGGGTTTTCCTTCATCACTCGCGACGGTGGAGTGGAGATCTCGCTCACGGGGGAGGAGGTGGAAGTCACCGAGTCCGAGGTTCCGGGGCTCACCGGAACCTGGTGCGAAAGGGAGACGCTCCGCAACGAAGCGGAGCGATCCGGGAACGGAGTTCTGCGTGGACATCGTCGTCAAGGGCCGCAAGACCGAGGTGCCCGAGCGGTTCCGGAAGCACGTGGCCGAGAAGCTGAAGCTGGAGAAGATCCAGAAGCTCGATGGCAAGGTGATCAGCCTCGACGTCGAGGTGTCCAAGGAGCCCAACCCCCGGCAGGCCGACCGTTGCGACCGAGTGGAGATCACACTCCGCTCCCGCGGTCCGGTGATCCGGGCGGAGGCGGCGGCGAGCGATCCGTACGCGGCGCTCGACCTGGCGGCGGAAAAGCTGGAGGCCCGGCTGCGCAGGCAGCATGACAAGCGGTTCTCGCGCCGTGGCGCGCGCCGGATCCCGGCCGCCGAGGTCGCCGACCACGTCCCGGGGGTGGCGACGCTCAACGGAAACGGCCTCATGACGGCCTCCGAGGAGGAGCCGGAAGCCGTACCCACGAAGAAGATCGGCTCGCTGGAAGTGCAGGGTGACGGCCCCATCGTCGTCCGCGAGAAGACCCACGTCGCAGCCCCCATGACCCTCGACCAGGCTCTCTACGAGATGGAGCTGGTCGGGCACGACTTCTATTTGTTCGTCGACTCCGAGACCAAGGAGCCGAGTGTCGTCTACCGACGGCACGCCTACGACTACGGCGTGATCCACCTCAGTACGGACACGATGGTCACACAGTCGCACTCCCCCGAGGCGGGCGGTGCGCTCGGCGGCTGACCGTGCCGGGTGACAGCGGAGCAGGTGCCCCTGGAGCGCGTGTGCGCCCCCAGGGGCACCCGTGTGCGACCACTTCGCGCCCGCTCCGTCACCCCGGCGCCGTCCGGGCATGAAATCATGGTGACCACGGCCCAACCGGTGGGTCGTTGCTCTGGGTTGGCGATGGCTCAGGACCACAGGCCGCAGCCTTCAGGGGGAGGAACGATGGCGGACAGCTTCGGACCGATGCGTGACGAGGATGCCGACGGTGGCGTCGTCGGCATGGGCCCGGACACGGCGACTCCACGCAAGGAACCGATCAGAGTCCTTGTGGTGGACGACCACGCCCTGTTCCGCCGTGGTCTGGAGATCGTGCTCGCGGCCGAGGAGGACATCCAGGTCGTCGGAGAGGCGGGCGACGGCGCGGAGGCCGTGGAGAAGGCCGCCGACCTGCTGCCCGACATCGTCTTGATGGACGTTCGGATGCCCAAGCGGGGCGGGATCGAGGCGTGCACCTCCATCAAGGAGGTGGCACCCAGCGCCAAGATCATCATGCTGACGATCAGCGACGAGGAAGCCGATCTCTACGACGCCATCAAGGCGGGCGCGACCGGCTATCTCCTCAAGGAGATCTCCACGGACGAGGTGGCCACGGCCATTCGCGCGGTCGCTGACGGACAGTCGCAGATCAGCCCGTCCATGGCGTCGAAGCTCCTCACGGAGTTCAAGTCGATGATCCAGCGCACGGACGAGCGCCGGCTGGTGCCCGCGCCGCGGCTGACCGACCGCGAACTGGAAGTCCTCAAGCTCGTCGCCACGGGCATGAACAACCGGGACATCGCCAAGGAGTTGTTCATCTCCGAGAACACCGTGAAGAACCACGTGCGCAACATCCTGGAGAAGCTGCAGTTGCACTCCAGGATGGAGGCGGTGGTGTACGCGATGCGGGAGAAGATCCTCGAGATCCACTGATCGTCAGGCGGTCGCGCGGGCCAGCTCCCGCACGAGGGGCTCGCGCAGCTCCGGAGCGTCGACCCGCTCCACACGCACGTCCGCGCAGTCCACCCAGGTCGCCGCCTCGGCCAGGGCCTGGGCGACGGCCGGGACCGCCTTCGGACCGTCGAGCGTGACCTGCTTGGCCACCAGCGTGCTCCCCGCTCGGGACGGATCCACCCGGCCGACGAGCCGCCCGCCCGCCAGGACCGGCATCGCGAAGTAGCCGTACACCCGCTTCTGTTTGGGCACGTAGGCCTCCAGGCGGTGGGTGAAGCCGAAGATCCGCTCCGTGCGCGCCCGCTCCCAGATCAGGGAGTCGAAGGGGGACAACAGCGTGGTGCGGTGGCGGCCGCGCGGGGGTGTCTCCAGGGCCGCGGGGTCGGCCCAGGCCGGTTTGGCCCACCCCTCGACCGTGACCGGGACCAGGCCCGAGTCGGCGATCACCGCGTCGACCTGCTCGCCCTTGAGGCGGTGGTAGTCGGCGATGTCCGCGCGGGTGCCGACCCCCAGGGCCTGGCCCGCCAGGCGGGCCAGGCGGCGCAGGCACTCGGTGTCGTCCAGCTCGTCGTGCAGCAAGGAGTCCGGGATGGCGCGCTCGGCGAGGTCGTAGACGCGCTTCCAGCCGCGGCGCTCGACGCAGACCACCTCGCCGTACATCAGGGCGCGTTCGACGGCGACCTTGGAGCCGGACCAGTCCCACCAGTCGTTCGTCTTCTTCGCGCCGCCCAACTCCGTGGCCGTGAGGGGGCCTTCGGAGTGGAGCTGCTTGATGACCCGGTCGTAGGCGCCGTCCGGGAGGTCGTGGTTCCAGTGCGGGCGGTTGCGGTAGGCGCGGCGGCGGAAGGCGAAGTGGGGCCACTCCTCGACGGGGAGGATGCAGGCGGCGTGGGACCAGTACTCGAAGGCGTGGGTGTCCTGCCAGTACGCCTTCTCCACTGTCCTCCGGCCCACCGCGCCCAGGCGGGCGTACGGGACGAGTTCGTGGGAGCGGGCCAGGACCGAGATGGTGTCGAGCTGTATCGCGCCCAGGTGGCGGAGGACGCCGCGGGCGCCGGAGCGGCGGTCGGGGGCGCCGAGGAGGCCTTGGGCGCGGAGCGCGATTCTGCGGGCCTCGTCTGCGGAGAGGTCTGCGCTGGGGGGCGGGGTGGTCATGTTCCGCACGATAGGGGGTGGGACTGACAGTGGGGCGTGAGCTGCGGCCTTGCCGCTCCGCACCGGGCGTTGGCGCGCGGGCGGGGCGGCCGAACAACGGCTAGGTGTGCTGTTCGGACAGCACACCTAGCGGGCCGGCAGGTACGGGGCCGTCGACGGGAGGCCCATGTCCGAGGGGAGCAGGGAGCCCACCCAGCTGTCCCGGAGCACCCCCTTGTTGTTCATCGCGGAGCGCAAGGTGCCCTCGATCGTGAAACCCGCCCGTTCCGCCACGGCGCGCGAGGCCCGGTTGCCCACCTCCGCGCGCCATTCGACGCGGTCGAGTGCGGCGTGGGTGAAGGCCCAGCGGCAGGCGGTGAGGGCCGCTTCCGTGATGTAGCCGCAGGAGCGGTGCTGCTTCGCGGCCCAGAAGCCGATCTCCGCCATGCCCAGGGCGCGCATGGTGAGGCCGAGCATGCCCGCCAGTTCTCCGGAGTGCAGGAAGACGCCGAAGGTGACCACGGAGCCGTCCGCCCAGCCGTCCGGAGCCATCTGTTCCGTGAAGCTCCGGGCGTGCTCGCGGAGGTAGGGCGAGGGGATCGTGGTCCAGCGCTGGATGTCGGGGTCCTGGCAGGCGTCGTACACCGCGTCGGTGTCCTGGGGGCCGACCGTGCGCAGCAGGAGGCGGTCCGTGGTGAGCGTGACGGGGTCCATCGGCCGATTCTGTTCGGAGGCCGTGGCAGGCGCCATCGATTTGCTGTCGGTGATGGTTTGGTCACGCCTCGTGCGCGTCGTGGCGGGGTGCGGCACTATCCGAGGGGCGCGGGCGTTGTCCCCTTTGAAGCAGACGTGAACCAGAATGGAAGCGGCGGACGGTCGCCGTCACCGCAGGCCCTCCCGGCGTGGTGGGGTCCTCGCATACGATGGCCGTTGCTCAGTAAGTCAAGTGGTAACCGACCGTCCCAGGCCCGACCGGCAAGGAGACCAACCCCCGTGTCCGTCCTCTCGAAGATCATGCGTGCAGGCGAAGGCAAGATCCTGCGCAAGCTGCACCGCATCGCGGACCAGGTCAACTCCATCGAAGAGGACTTCGTCGACCTCTCCGACGCCGAGCTGCGGGCCCTCACCGATGAGTACAAGCAGCGGTACGCCGATGGTGAGAGCCTGGACGACCTGCTGCCCGAGGCGTTCGCCACCGTCCGCGAGGCCGCCAAGCGCGTCCTCGGACAGCGCCACTACGACGTGCAGATGATGGGCGGCGCCGCCCTGCACATGGGCTACGTGGCCGAGATGAAGACCGGTGAGGGCAAGACCCTGGTCGGCACGCTGCCGGCGTATCTGAACGCGCTGTCCGGCGGCGGCGTCCACATCATCACGGTCAACGACTATCTGGCCGAGCGCGACTCGGAGATGATGGGCCGCGTCCACCGCTTCCTGGGTCTGGAGGTCGGCTGCATCCTCGCCAACATGACGCCGGCTCAGCGCCGCGAGCAGTACGCCTGCGACATCACGTACGGCACGAACAACGAGTTCGGCTTCGACTACCTGCGCGACAACATGGCGTGGTCCAAGGACGAGCTCGTCCAGCGCGGCCACAACTTCGCCATCGTCGACGAGGTCGACTCCATCCTCATCGACGAGGCCCGTACGCCGCTGATCATCTCGGGCCCGGCCGACCAGGCCACCAAGTGGTACGGCGACTTCGCCAAGCTGGTCAAGCGCCTCAAGCGCGGCGAGGCCGGCCAGCCGCTCAAGGGCATCGAGGAGACCGGCGACTACGACGTCGACGAGAAGAAGCGCACGGTCGCCATCCACGAGTCCGGTGTCGGCAAGGTCGAGGACTGGCTGGGCATCGACAACCTCTACGAGTCGGTGAACACCCCGCTCGTGGGCTACCTGAACAACGCCATCAAGGCCAAGGAGCTCTTCAAGAAGGACAAGGACTACGTCATCATCGACGACGAGGTCATGATCGTCGACGAGCACACCGGACGTATCCTCGCGGGCCGCCGTTACAACGAGGGCATGCACCAGGCGATCGAGGCGAAGGAAGGGGTGCCGATCAAGGACGAGAACCAGACCCTCGCCACGATCACCCTCCAGAACTTCTTCCGCCTCTACAAGCGCCACGACCACAACGGCAAGGAGCAGCCCGGCCTCTGCGGCATGACCGGTACGGCGATGACCGAGGCCGCCGAGTTCCACCAGATCTACAAGCTCGGCGTGGTCCCGATCCCGACGAACCGGCCGATGGTCCGCAAGGACCAGTCGGACCTGATCTACCGGACCGAGGTCGCCAAGTTCGAGGCGGTCGTCGACGACATCGAGGAGAAGCACCGCAAGGGGCAGCCGATCCTCGTCGGCACCACCTCCGTCGAGAAGTCCGAGTACCTCTCGCAGCAGCTCAGCAAGCGCGGCATCCAGCACGAGGTGCTCAACGCCAAGCAGCACGACCGTGAGGCGACGATCGTCGCCCAGGCCGGCCGCAAGGGCTCTGTCACGGTGGCCACGAACATGGCCGGCCGCGGTACGGACATCAAGCTCGGCGGCAACCCCGAGGACCTCGCCGAGGCCGAGCTGCGCCAGCGCGGTCTCGACCCCGAGGAGCACATCGAGGAGTGGGCGCACGCCCTGCCCGAGGCGCTCGAGCGGGCCGAGAAGGCCGTCCAGGCCGAGAAGGACGAGGTCGAGAAGCTCGGCGGGCTCTATGTGCTGGGCACCGAGCGGCACGAGTCGCGGCGGATCGACAACCAGCTGCGCGGCCGTTCCGGCCGTCAGGGCGACCCCGGCGAGTCCCGCTTCTACCTCTCGCTGGGCGATGACCTGATGCGGCTGTTCAAGGCCCAGATGGTCGAGCGCGTGATGTCCATGGCGAACGTCCCGGACGACGTGCCGATCGAGAACAAGATGGTCACGCGCGCGATCGCCTCCGCCCAGTCGCAGGTCGAGCAGCAGAACTTCGAGACCCGTAAGAACGTCCTGAAGTACGACGAGGTCCTCAACCGCCAGCGTGAGGTCATCTACGGCGAGCGGCGCCGCGTCCTGGAGGGCGAGGACCTGCAGGAGCAGGTGCAGCACTTCATGGACGACACCATCGACGCCTACGTCCAGGCCGAGACCGCCGAGGGCTTCCCCGAGGACTGGGACCTCGACCGGCTGTGGGGCGCCTTCAAGCAGCTGTACCCGTGCAACGTCAGCATCGAGGAGATGGAGGAGGCGGCCGGCGACCGGGCCGGGCTGACCGCCGAGTTCATCGGCGACTCCATCAAGGACGACATCCACGAGCAGTACGAGGGGCGCGAGGGGCAGCTCGGCTCCGAGATCATGCGTGAGCTGGAGCGCCGGGTCGTGCTGTCGGTCCTCGACCGCAAGTGGCGCGAGCACCTCTACGAGATGGACTACCTCCAGGAGGGCATCGGCCTGCGCGCGATGGCGCAGAAGGACCCCCTGGTCGAGTACCAGCGCGAGGGCTTCGACATGTTCACCGCGATGATGGAGGGCATCAAGGAGGAGTCCGTCGGCTACCTGTTCAACCTGGAGGTCCAGGTCGAGCAGCAGGTCGAGGAGGTCCCCGTCGAGGACACCAAGCCGGTGGCCGACCTGGAGAAGCAGGACGCGGTGCCGGCGCAGGCCGGTGCGCGTCCGGAGATCCGTGCCAAGGGGCTCGATGTCCCGCAGCGGCGCAACCTCCACTTCTCCGCGCCGACGGTCGACGGCGAGGGCGGCACGATCGAGGGCGACTTCACCGAGGACGGCGAGCCGGTGCGTTCCGAGGCGGACGGCCTCACGCGCGCGGAGCGCCGCAAGCAGGCGCGGGGCCGCGGTCGTCGCAAGAAGTGACGGTCGCTGAGACACCGTAGTGGCTGACGGGCCGGGCACCTGAGGGTGTCCGGCCCTTCGCTTCGGTGCGGTGTTTCAGTCGCTGCCCGCGCGGGGTGGGCGGGGGCCGCCGAGTTCCACCGCCGTGCAGCGCCAGCGGCGGTCCCGGCCGAGTTCCAGGCGGAAGGCCATCGCGCGAAGTTGATCGCCGGCGCCGATGCGGGCGAAGGCCTCGATGGCGCCCGGACGGGGTTCGAAGTACCCGATGTCGCGGACGACGGGGCGGACGCCTCGGGTGCGCAGAGGGCCGCGTTCGGCCAGCCAGGCCAGTTCGTCGTAGGCGCGGCCGCGGGTGTGGCGGAGCATCGAGTGGACGGGGCGGTGGCCGCTCAGCACGGCGAGGAGGAGGTCGGCGAAGAGGTCGGTGGGCAGCGGCCGGCGGACTGTGGGGGCCCGGCGGGAGCCTTGTGCCGGGACGCGGGGAGCGGGCTCCGTGACGGTCGGGGTGGCTGCCTCCACGGGCGCCGGGGTGGTGCCGGTCGCGGGCCTGCGGGGCAGTGTGCGGGTGCGCGTGAGGGTCGGTGGGCGGGTGTCGGTGGGGCGGGTGTGGGGGCGCCTGGTGCGGGCGGAGGCCGGGGGACGGCCGCCGGCTGCCGCCGGTGTGCGGGTGGGGCCGCCGCCGGGGGTGCGGGGCGGGGCGGTACCGCCGGAGGTACGGGGCGGGGTACCGGCTTCTGTGGCGGGCGGGGTGGCGGTGCGGAGCAGGGTGGGCGCTTCTGAGGCGGGTGGGGTGATGGTGCGATGCGGGGTGTCCGGGGCGGTGTGCGCGAGGGGGGTGCCGGTGTGGTGCGGTGCCGGGGTCTCGGTGCCGGGGGTGTGCTGGTCGTGGCGGGTGGGCGGGCGGTGCTGGGTCCTGGTCATGACCTTGTGCATGGGGGTCCCCGTTTCGTGGGTCCGGTGGATACCGGGGAGTAACTTCGGGTTGGTGACCTTGTACGGGGCGGAGAGGGGCCGGGGCAAGGAAGGCGACCTCGTGTTTCCGGGTGCCGGAAGGTTCACCTATCCGGGTGGTCCGCAGGGTGTGAAGCCCGTGGGCGCGGGGGCGGGGCGGGTGAATTCCCGGCCCGGGGTGGACGCGTACGGTGGCACGGGGCGGGACTCGAAAGGGGACGCCCCGCACGTATCCTGAAGGCCCTCCGGAGCCCTCCGGCCACGATCACGAAAGCGGCCAGCCATGCGTGTCTACGTGCCCCTGACCCTCCCCGGTCTCGCCGAGGCGTACAGGACGGGTGAGCTGGGAGCGGGGCCGTTCGTCGCGTACGCCGTGACGCCCGGGCTGCGCGAGTGGTACCTCTCCGAGGACGTCGAGGAGCTGGAGTACGCGGCGCTGAGCCGGGCCGCGCTGGCCTCGCTGCGGCTGCTGGCGGCCGAGCCGGGGGTGCCGCGGCGCCGGGTCGTGGTCGCCGTCGACGTGGCCGACCGGGCCGCGAGCGCGGATCCCGGCCGTGGGCCCGATCCGGCGGCGCCGGGGGAGGTGCGGGTCGCGGGGGCGGTGCCGTTGGGCAAGGCGGCGGCGGTGCACGTCGATGCGCCGGACGCGGAGGCGGATGTGACGGCGGCCGCTGAGGCGCTGCCGGCGGCGGACGGCGGGGACGACGACGCGCAGTTCGTCGTGGACGGGGCCGAGGACCACGAGCTGCTGTGGTTCGCCACGCAGGAGATCCCGAACCTGGTGGGCCGCGGGGACTGAGCGGGACGCTCCGGGGCTCTTCGGGACTCATCGGGACCCTTCGAGCCGGGGGCGCGTTGAGGTGCCGTTCTCTTGATTGTCAGTGCGGGCGGGTACGTTTTGTGGCATGGGGACGAAGACGGGCGCGCACATTGTGTGGGACTGGAACGGGACGCTGTTCCACGACATCGAAGCGATCATCGGGGCGACGAACGCGGCGTTCGCCGAGCTGGGGCTTGAGCCGCTGACGCTGGAGAAGTACCGGGAGCTGTACTGCGTGCCGGTGCCGAAGTTCTACGAGCGGCTGATGGGGAGGCTGCCGACCGAGGCCGAGTGGGAGGCCATGGACGACATCTTCCACCGGTACTACGCCGAGCACCGGGTGGCGTGCGGGCTGACGGTGGGGGCGGCGGAGCTGCTGGCCGGGTGGCGGTCGGCCGGGCGGAGCCAGTCGATTCTGAGCATGTACGTGCACGAGGAGCTCGTGCCGTTGGTGCGCGGGTTCGGGATCGAGCCGCACTTCCTACGGGTGGACGGGCGGACCGGGCCGTCGGGGGGCAGCAAGGCCGAGCACATGGTGCGGCATCTTTCGTCCCTCAGGGATGTGGTGCCCGATCGCACCGTGGTCATCGGGGACGCCGCGGACGATGCGGTGGCCGCGCGGTTCGTGGGGGCGCGGGCCGTGCTGTACACCGGGGGGTCCCACAGCCGGGCGAGCCTGGAGTCGGTGGGCGTTCCGGTCGTGGACACGCTGGAGGAAGCGGTCGCCGAGGCGGAGAGACTGGCGGCGTAGCCGGTCTCCGTGCCGCCCCCGGCGGCACGACGGGGCGTAGCTACCTGCCCCGACTGTGCAGAACGTCAAACTTCCGCGGCTTGTTTTGTACACATACGGCTCATGACGGGGCCCCTGTAAGGAGCGATAGCCTTGGTGGCGTGATCAGCGCGATAGTTCGCGGGGACGCCGTCGTCCCCGCCTTGCGCCCGGAGAGCACGGACGACATCCGTGACCGGGCGGCGGTCGCTGGTCTTCGCGGGCGGGACGGGGCATCGAGGACTCCCGGGACGCCGAGCACCACCCGGCCCCAGGCGTCGCAGAGAGCAGCGTCACACCGGTGGAGCAGCTCAAGAATGGCTCAGAAACCCCCGCTCATCTCGCCTTGCGGCATACCGTCGGAGCAGACCGGATACCCCGGGTCTCGGCGTGACATCGCAGGCGCAGAGGCCGTACTTCCTTCTACGTCACGCAACGGCGCGCGACAGGAGCCAGAGGACAATGCAGACCAAGCTGGACGAAGCCAAGGCCGAGTTGCTCGAGAGGGCCGCCCGGGTAGCTGAGAACGGCCCGGCCGGGGGGCACCTACCGACCGGGTCGACGGGCGAGGAGACCCCAGACGC
Organism: Streptomyces sp. NPDC033136; assembly: GCF_055578235.1. Lineage (NCBI taxonomy): Bacteria > Bacillati > Actinomycetota > Actinomycetes > Kitasatosporales > Streptomycetaceae > Streptomyces > Streptomyces sp. NPDC033136. Next base: position 499,417 of record NZ_JBVIPD010000004.1, on the reverse strand, counting down.
CCGGGAAGCCCCGGACCGCGAGTCCCTGCTCACGTTCCTCCAGCGTTACTACCTGCACACGGCACCGGAGGACCTCACCGACCGCGACCCGGTCGATGTCTTCGGAGCCGCCGTATCGCACTACCGGCTGGCCGAGAATCGCCCCCAGGGCACCGCCAACGTGCGGGTGCACACTCCCACGGTGGAGGAGAACGGGTGGACCTGCAGCCACTCGGTCGTGGAGGTCGTCACCGACGACATGCCCTTCCTCGTGGACTCCGTCACCAATGAGCTGACGCGTCAGGGACGTGGCATCCACGTCGTCATCCACCCCCAGTTCGTCGTGCGGCGCGATGTCACCGGCAAGCTCATCGAGGTGCTGCCCACGCCCGCGACCGGCCTCGGCGAGCTACCGCACGACGCGCACATCGAGTCCTGGATCCACGTCGAGATCGACCGCGAGACCGACCGGGCCGATCTGAAGCAGATCACCGCAGACCTGCTGCGCGTGCTCTCCGACGCCCGTGAGGCCGTCGAGGACTGGGGCAAGATGCGGGAGGCGGCGATCCGGCTGGCGGAGGGGCTGCCGGACGAGCCCATCCCCGCCGACCTGCCCGGACCGCAGGTCGAGGAGGCCCGCGAGCTGCTGCGCTGGCTGGCCGACGACCACTTCACCTTCCTCGGCTACCGCGAGTACCAGCTGCGCGACGACGACTCTCTGGCCGCCGTCCCCGGCACCGGGCTCGGCATACTGCGCGCGGACCCGCACCACGCCGCCGAGGAGAGCCACCCCGTCAGCCCGTCGTTCGAGCGGCTGCCCGCCGACGCCCGGGCCAAGGCGCGTGAGCACAAGCTGCTCGTCCTGACCAAGGCGAACAGCCGGGCGACCGTGCACCGGCCGTCGTACCTGGACTACATCGGCGTCAAGAAGTTCGACGCCGACGGCAACGTCATCGGAGAGCGGCGGTTCCTCGGGCTGTTCTCCTCCGCGGCCTACACCGAGTCCGTGCGCCGGGTCCCCGTCATCCGGCGCAAGGTCGAGGAGGTCCTGGAGGAGGCCGGGTTCTCGCCCAACAGCCACGACGGGCGCGACCTGCTGCAGATCCTCGAGACGTACCCGCGCGACGAGCTGTTCCAGACCCCGGTCGGCGAACTGCGCTCCATCGTCACCTCCGTCCTCTACCTGCAGGAACGCCGCCGTCTGAGGCTCTACCTGCGCCAGGACGAGTACGGGCGCTACTACTCCGCCCTCGTCTACCTCCCGCGCGACCGCTACACCACGGCCGTCCGCCTGCGGATCATCGAGATCCTCAAGGAGGAGCTCGGCGGCATCAGCGTCGACTTCACGGCGTGGAACACCGAGTCGATCCTGTCCCGGCTGCACTTCGTGGTCCGCGTCCCGCAGGGCACCGAGCTGGAGCAGCTGTCCGAGGCCGACAAGGAGCGCGTCGAGGCCCGGCTGGTGGAGGCCGCGCGCTCCTGGGAGGACGCCTTCGCCGAGGCGCTCAACGCCGAGCTAGGCGAGGAGCGCGCGGCCGAGCTGATGCGCCGGTACGCGCACGCCTTCCCCGAGGGCTACAAGGCCGACCACAACCCGCGTGCCGCGGTCGCCGACCTGGTCCACCTCGAGCAGCTGAACGCCGAGGAGGGCACGGACTTCGCGCTCAGCCTGTACGAGCCGGTGGGCGCGGCCCCCGAGGAGCGTCGCTTCAAGATCTACCGCACGGGTGACGCCATCTCCCTGTCGGCCGTGCTGCCGGTCCTCAACCGGCTCGGCGTCGAGGTGGTCGACGAGCGGCCCTACGACCTGCGCTGCTCGGACCGGAGCGTGGCCTGGATCTACGACTTCGGCCTGCGCATGCCCCGCTCGCAGAACGGCGGGGACCACTTCGGCGACGACGCCCGCGAGCGCTTCCAGGACGCCTTCGCCGCCACCTGGACCGGCAAGGCCGAGAACGACGGCTTCAACGCCCTCGTGCTGAGCGCCGGGCTGACCTGGCGCCAGGCGACGGTGCTGCGGGCGTACGCGAAGTACCTGCGCCAGGCGGCGTCGACGTTCAGCCAGGACTACATGGAGGACACCCTCCGCCACAACGTCCACACCACCCGCCTGCTCGTCTCCCTGTTCGAGGCGCGGATGTCGCCGGACCGGCAGCGCGCGGGGCACGAGATCGTGGACGCGCTGCTGGAGGAGCTCGACGCGGCCCTCGACCAGGTGGCCTCGCTCGACGAGGACCGGATCCTGCGGTCCTTCCTCACCGTCATCAAGGCGACCCTGCGGACGAACTTCTTCCAGGAGGCGGCGGGCGGCAAGCCGCACGACTACGTCTCCATGAAGTTCGACCCGCAGGCCATCCCCGACCTGCCGGCGCCGCGTCCGGCGTTCGAGATCTGGGTGTACTCGCCGCGGGTCGAGGGCGTGCACCTCAGGTTCGGCAAGGTCGCGCGCGGTGGTCTGCGCTGGTCCGACCGGCGTGAGGACTTCCGCACCGAGATCCTCGGCCTGGTCAAGGCGCAGATGGTGAAGAACACCGTCATCGTGCCGGTCGGCGCCAAGGGCGGCTTCGTCGCCAAGCAGCTGCCGGACCCGTCCGTGGACCGGGACGCGTGGCTGGCCGAGGGCATCGCCTCGTACAAGACGTTCATCTCGGCGCTGCTCGACATCACCGACAACATGGTGGCCGGCGAGGTCGTGCCCCCGGCCGACGTCGTCCGGCACGACGAGGACGACACCTACCTCGTCGTCGCCGCCGACAAGGGCACCGCGACCTTCTCCGACATCGCCAACGAGGTCGCCGAGAGTTACAACTTCTGGCTCGGTGACGCCTTCGCCTCCGGCGGCTCCGCGGGCTACGACCACAAGGGCATGGGCATCACCGCCCGCGGCGCCTGGGAGTCCGTCAAGCGGCACTTCCGGGAACTGGGCGTGGACACCCAGACCGAGGACTTCACGGTCGTCGGCATCGGGGACATGTCCGGTGACGTGTTCGGCAACGGCATGCTGCTCTCCGAGCACATCCGCCTGGTCGCCGCCTTCGACCACCGGCACATCTTCATCGACCCGAACCCGGACGCCGCCACCTCCTACGCCGAGCGCCGCCGCGTGTTCGAGCTGCCCCGCTCCAGCTGGGAGGACTACAACAAGGAGCTGCTGTCGGCCGGCGGCGGCATCTTCCCGCGCACGGCCAAGGCGATCCCGGTAAACGCGCACATCCGCGAGGCCCTCGGCATCGAGGCCAAGGTCGCCAAGCTGACCCCGGCCGACCTCATGAAGGCGATCCTCCACGCGCCGGTGGACCTGCTGTGGAACGGCGGCATCGGCACGTACGTCAAGTCCGCGGCCGAGTCGAACGCGGACGTCGGTGACAAGGCCAACGACGCCATCCGCGTCGACGGCAAGGACCTGCGCGTCAAGGTCGTCGGCGAGGGCGGCAACCTGGGCCTGACCCAGCTCGGCCGGATCGAGTTCGCGCTGCACGGCGGCCGGATCAACACCGACGCCATCGACAACAGCGCGGGCGTGGACACCTCCGACCACGAGGTGAACATCAAGATCCTGCTCAACGGCCTGGTCGCGGACGGCGACATGACCGTCAAGCAGCGCAACAAACTGCTCGCCGAGATGACCGATGAGGTCGGCCACCTGGTGCTGCGCAACAACTACGCGCAGAACACGGCGATCGCCAACGCCCTCGCCCAGTCCGGCGCCATGCTCCACGCCCAGCAGCGGTTCATGAAGCACCTGGTCAGGGAGGGCCACCTCGACCGGGCGCTGGAGTTCCTGCCCGCCGACCGGCAGATCCGCGAGCGCCTCTCCCAGGGCCAGGGCCTGACCGGCCCGGAGACGGCCGTCCTGATGGCGTACACGAAGATCACGGTCGCCGAGGAGCTGCTGCACACCTCGCTGCCGGACGACCCGTACCTGAAGGGCCTGCTGCACGCGTACTTCCCGACCGAGCTGCGCGAGCAGTTCCCCGACCGCCTCGACGGTCACCCGCTGCGTCGCGAGATCACCACCACGGTCCTGGTCAACGACACGGTCAACACGGGCGGTACGACCTACCTGCACCGCCTGCGCGAGGAGACCGGGGCGTCGCTGGAGGAGATCGTGCGGGCGCAGACCGCGGCCCGGGCAATCTTCCGCCAGTACCCGGTGTGGGACGGGGTGGAGGCGCTCGACAACAAGGTCGAGGCCGACGTCCAGACCCGTATCCGGCTGCACTCCCGGCGTCTCGTGGAGCGCGGCACGCGCTGGCTGCTCAACAACCGGCCGCAGCCGCTGGAGCTCGCCGAGACGGTCGACTTCTTCGCCGAGCGGGTCGAGCAGGTCTGGGGCCAGCTGCCGAAGCTGCTGCGCGGCGCCGACCTGGAGTGGTACCAGAAGATCTACGACGAGCTGACGGGCGCCGGCGTCCCGGACGAACTCGCCACGCGGGTGGCGGGCTTCTCCTCCGCCTTCCCGGCGCTGGACATCGTCTCGGTCGCGGACCGCATGGGCCGGGAGCCGATGGACGTCGCCGAGGTCTTCTACGACCTCGCCGACCGGCTGCGCATCACCCAGCTCATGGACCGAATCGTCGAGCTGCCCCGCGCCGACCGCTGGCAGTCCATGGCCCGCGCGGCGATCCGCGAGGACCTGTACGCGGCGCACGCGGCACTGACCGCCGACGTCCTCGCGGTGGGCGACGACAGCTCGACGCCCGAGCAGCGCTACAAGGCCTGGGAGCAGAAGAACGCGGCGATCCTCGGCCGGGCCCGCAGCACACTGGAGGAGATCCAGGGCTCCGACGCGTTCGACCTCGCCAACCTGTCGGTGGCGATGCGCACGATGAGGACGCTGCTGCGGACGCACTCGTAAGGCGTACGCGTCCAACTGAGCGCCCCGGGCCGGTACTGGTCCGGGGCGCTTGTTCGCGGCCCGCCGCAGGGCGGTTCGAGTGGAGGACTCACCGGATCCGGCTCAGGCTGGGGGCGTGACTGTGAACCTGTCCGAGGAGCGGGTGCCCGCTCCGCCCCTCCCCGCCGAGTGCGTCGGACTCGCAGCGGTGAACTCCGCTCCGGCCGGCGGCAGCGGCGTCACCCCGGACGACCCGAACGCGCTCCAGGCGCCGCCCATCGGCCTGGCCTCCGCCTTCTGCTTCCTCGGCTGCCCGACCCGGGTGTTCCCGCACGATGCACACCGCGCCTAGAGCGGCCGCCGTCGCCGCGCAGGGCGCTGCCGCGGTGGTCGTACTGCTGCTGCTCCTGGTCGTCGTCCGGCTGCCGTGGGCCGGGGACCTCGGGATGCACGCGGCGACCGTCCAGCGGCTGCGCCACGACCTCGTCGACCCGGGCAACCCCCTGGTCGACGCGGACACGCCGAGTCCGTACTACTCGCCCTGGACGCTGGTGCTCGGGTGCGTCGCGCGGCTGAGCGGCCTGTCGGTCTTCGTGGTGCTGCGGCTGGGGGCGCTGGCCGGGCTCGGGCTGCTGGTGACGGGGGTGTGGCGGTACGTACGGACCCTCAGCGCGCATCGTGCCGCGCCCGCACTGGCCGTGCTGAGCCTGCTGTTCCTGTGGGGGACGGCCCTGTTCACCTGGAGCGGTTTCCACGGGCTCAACTCGCTCGCGCTGACGATGTCGTATCCCAGCGTGTTCGCGCTGGGTCTGGCGTTCCACCTCTGGGCCTGGCTGGGGCGGGCGGTGCGAGAAGACGCGGGGCCGGGGATGTTCCTCGGGCTGGGGGTGCTGTGGGCGGTGATTCTGCTGTGCCACCAGTTCTCGGGCGTGGTCGCGTCGCTGGGGGCGATCGCGACGGTGGTCGCAGCGCGGCCGGGCCGGCGCGTGTGGGCGCGGCTCGGGGGCGGGACGGTGGTCGGGCTCGGAGTGCTGCTGCTGTGGCCGTACTACGACTTCTTCGCCCTCCTGGGAGCGGGGGGCGGGCTGGAGTCGGTGCACCGGCCGCTGTACGAGGATCTGCCCGGGCGGTACTGGCTGGTGCTCCTCGGGGTGGCGGCCCTGGCGATGCGGTGGGGGCGGGACCGGTGGGATCCGCTGGTGCTGTTCTTCGCGCTCGGGGTTGTCGTGGTGGCGGCGGGCGGGCTGAGCGGGCACTACTCGTGGGGGCGGGCGCTGCCGGCCGTGCTCATCCCGGCGCAGATCGCCGCGGCGCTGGAGGCTGTCCGGGCCGGGCGGCGCGCGGTGCGGGCGGGGTGGGCAGGTGCGCTGGGTGCGGCGCTGGCGCTGGGCGCGTGGACGCAGGTGGGGACGGTCGGCTACGTGGTGAAGCCGGAGAATCTGCCTCGGGCCGTCGCGGAGAAGTACCGGCGGCCCTGGGCCGGGTACCACTGGATGACGCCGTGGGTGAGGTACGGCGATGTGGTGATGGTCCGGGCGGGGCGGCCGGCCCGGCAGATCCCGGCGTACGGGGCGTACACCGTGGCGCCCGGCTATCCCGACTTCTTCCTGCCCGACGAGGAGGACCGGGAACGGGCTGTGCGGCGGTACTTCGCGGCCGGGGCGCCGGGGAGGGAGCGGGGGGAGATCCTGCGGGAGTACGACGTGCGGTGGGTCGTGGCGGGGGTGAGTGCGCGGGGCGCGGGGCTGCGGGAGGTGACTCGGGGGCCTGAGGGGCAGGTGTTGTACGCGGTGGTGCGGTGAAGGGCGCGCCGGACCGGGACCCGACGTGGGTGGGGTGCTGGGCAGGGCGACCGACGGTGGGTGGGGTGCTGGGCAGGGCGACCGACGTGGGTGGGGTGCTGGGCAGGGCGACCGACGTGGGTGGGGTGCTGGGCAGGCTGCCCGCCGTAGGTGGTGCGGTGGGCGGGCAGCCGCCGCGGGTCTACTTGAGTACGCTCGCCACCAGCCGTGCCGCCCTCTTCACCCGCGGGCGAGCCACTCGGCGTACCGCCGGGCGCAACACCCGCGCCGTCATGCCCACCGGCTCCCAGCGGGCCTGCAGACGGCCCGGGCCGTGGCCCTCCGGTTCCAGGGTCAGCCGGTGTCCGGGGACCCGGGTCGTCAGGGCCGGGAAGGCCAAGGGGGCCAGCAGCAGACCCGTGTGGGACAAGCCCTGGTGCTGGAGGCGGAGCAGGGGGTGGCGGATGCCCGCGAAGCCCTGGAGGGGCAGGGAGGCCGCCGCCAGGTCCAGGTGGGCGTGGCCCTCGAAGAGACCGGGCCGGACGGGGGAGAGGCGGAAGTGGACGCGGAGGCGGCGGCCGCCCGGGGCGATGAGGAGCGTCGCCCGCCGGGGACCGACAGGGAGGCGCAGTGCCGGGTCGTACGTGCGGATCGCGAGGTCGATCGAAGCGCCCGGGCCTCGGGTGATCTCCGTGATCTCGTGGCGGAACTGGGCGCTCGGGAAGGGGCGGGTCTCCAGCTCCAGGTCCGAGATGTCCAGTTCGCGGCGGGCCCAGGCGGACACGGGGATCCGGTCGCCCCAGTAGGAGCGTCCCTGGTCGTCCCTCGCCACCCGCCGGGGCGCTACGCCGTGGCCCAGGCCCCTGGACGCCAGGCGGGCGTCCGCCAGGCGGCGGTCCCGGATCAGCTGGACGACCACGCGCTCGGCGCGCGGGAGGCGGGCGAACGCGCCCGGGGCGAGTGTGTCGAGGTACGGGGTCACGATGTCCGCGAAGGACGTCAGCCAGGCGTCGTCCCGGTAGGGCAGGTCACCGGCGTACATCCGGAAGTCGTGCTTGAGGAACTTGTGGTCCTTGTCCTCGCGCAGCGACTCGTGCCCGCTCTCGGCCAGGAACGCGTCGATGAGGTGCTGGACGTGGACCCGGTCCCGGACGTTGGCGAGCTTGTGCCGCTGGTTGGATATCGAGGCCGCCTCGGAGGCCGCGAACGGGGCCACGTACCAGCGGTACACCGGCTCCGGGATGATCGTGAAGCTCTTGGCCAGGCAGTACGCCTGCGCCGAGAACAACTGGTCCTCGTAGTGGATGCCCTCGGGGAAGCGCAGGCCGTGCCGGTCGAGGAAGGCGCGGGCGTACATCTTGCTGGTCGACAGGTGCTCGAAGAGCAGGCGCGGGTCGGCCTCGATGCCGTCGAGGGTGCGGCGCTCGGCGACCAGGTGCGGCATCCACGTCGAGCGGCGGCCGTTGTCCGACCGGACCCGCTCCACCGCCCCCATGGCGAAGTCGAGCTCGCGTTCGCGGTGCGCGGCGAGCAGCAGTGCGACGGAGTCCTCGGGGAGTTCGTCGTCGCTGTCGAGGAACATCAGCAACGGCGCCCGGGCGGTCTCCAGGGCCCGGTTGCGGGGTGCGCTGCAGCCGCCGCTGTTCCGCTCCAGACGGAGGTACCGGATGCGGGGGTCCTGGTCCGCCAGCCGTCGTGCCACCTCCGGCGTCCCGTCCGTCGAGTGGTCGTCGCTGATGACGATCTCGAGGTTCGCGTGGGTCTGTCGGCGCACCGAGTCGACCGCGCGGGTGAGCCGTTCGGCGTCGTTGTAGACGATGACCGTCACGGTGACGTCGGGGGTGCTCATGCGGTCGCCTCCTGCGGGGTCGGGGCGGGGGTGCGCTCCTCGATCGGCAGCACCGGCGGCAGGTCCCCCCCGTCCTGACTGAGGAAGACCCGGCGTACGACGCGTTCGGCGGCGCGTCCGTCGTCGTACTCGCAGAACCGGCGGCGGAAGACGGCCCGGGTCTTCGCGGCGCCCTCGTCGCGCCAGGCCTCGGTGGTGAGGATCTCCGTCAGCTCCTGCTGGGTGCGGGCGACCGGGCCCGGGGCCTCGGCCATCAGGTCGAAGTAGACGCCGCGGGTCGTGCGGTACGTCTCCCAGTCGTCGGCGTGGATCACGATCGGGCGGTCGAGGTTGGCGTAGTCGAACATGATCGAGGAGTAGTCCGTGACCAGGGCGTCCGCCGCCAGGCACAGCTCCTCGACCGGCTCGTAGGAGGAGACGTCGATGATCCGGCCCGTGCGGCGCAGGTGGGTGAGGGGGGAGGCGGCGCCGCCGTAGAAGTAGTGGCCGCGGACGAGGAGGACCGTTTCCTCGCCGAGGCGGTCGGCCAGGGCGGCGAGGTCCAGGCGCGGGGTCCAGCCGGCCTCGTAGTCCCGGTGGGTGGGCGCGTAGAGGACGGCCCGGCGGCCGGGCGCGATGCCGAGGCGCTCGCGGACCGCGCGGATGCAGGCGGCACCGGCCGTGTAGTAGACGTCGTTGCGCGGATAGCCGTGGTCCAGGGAGACGTAGCGCGAGGGGTACGCGCGCTCCCACATGCGGGTGGTGTGGCTGTTGGCCGAGATGCTGAAGTCCCACTTGTCGATGCGCTCCAGCAGCGCCTGGAAGTCCAGGCCCTGCGCGGCCGCCGGGTACGCCAGCTGGTCCAGGCCCATGCGCTTCAGGGGCGTGCCGTGGTGGGTCTGGACGTGGACCGCGTCCGGGCGTTTGACCACCGCGTTGGGGAAGTTGACGTTGTTGACCAGGTACTTGGCGGTCGCCAGCACCTCCCAGTAGCGGCGGGTTCCGGGCACGACATGGTCGGTGCCGGGCGGGAGGAGGGCCGCGTTCTCCTCGGTGACCACCCACACCGGGTGGATCTGCGGGGCGAGTTCGGCGAGCTTCGCGGCGATCGCGGCCGGGTTGCAGGCGACGCCGCGGTTCCAGTACGCCGAGAACACCGCCAGGTGGGGGTTGACCGGGCGGCCGAGCGCCCTGCGGTACTGGTGGTCGCGGAGCCGGGCGCCCACCTGGCGCCTGCGGGCCCGTACAACCGACCTGGCGGTGCGGCGGGTGCGGTTGACGGCCTGGAAGGCCCGGTACTTGGCGTACGCGCCCTCCTCCAGCAGGGAGCGCCGGACGCCTTCCAGGCCGGCCGGGCGGCGGTGGCCCTCGGGGCGGCGGCGCAGCGCGGCCAGGGACGCGCGGCGGAAGAACTCCCGCGCGACCTCCTCCGCCATGCCGCCGCGGGCGAAGGTGCGCAGGCAGTCGCGGACCATCACGTCGTAGAGCACGGTGTGGGCGGCGCGGCGGTCGCGGGTGAGGTCGAGGAGGGACTCGTAGCGCTCGACGAGGCCGTAGCGCTGCTCGGGCGTGACCGGCGGCAGGCTGGCGGGGCGCAGCCGGCGGTCCTCGTAGGCGACGTGCGGCAGGCAGGCGACGCGGTCGGCGAGCAGCAGGGCGGCCAGGGCGGCGTACGGCTCGTCGTCGGTGGTGAATCGCTGCTCGTGCGCCCTCCAGAACTCCGCGCGCAGGATGCGGGTGCCGAGCAGCGGGGTCAGCCGCAGCAGCGGCGAGCAGTCGTCGAGGGCGACGTCGGCGCGGCCCGCCCGGGCGAGCAGGGAGCCGTCCGGGGACGGCAGGCCGGAGGTGTGCCAGGTGCTGCGGACGTGGTCCACGAGCAGCACGTCCACTTCCGCCGGGAGCTCCGCGACCCGCTCGGCGACCGTGCGCGGGGCGCCGGCGGGCAGGCCGTCCTTGGCGTGGACGAAGTGGAGCCAGCGCCCGGAGGCCCGGGCCGCGCCCGCCACCCGGGCCGCGGCGTCGCCCGTGCCGTCCGGCAACGGCACGACCTGGACGTCCGGGGTGTGCCGCTCGGCCGTCTCCCGGGCCCAGTCGCCGACCGCGGCCACGATCAGCTCGGCGTCCGGGAGGGGATGGGCGGCGAGGGAGTCGAGGAGTTCCGTCAGGTGGTCCTGCGTGTTCGGCCCGTGGACGATGACGCTGAGTTCGGCCATCACGGGGACTCCTTCTCGCAGCGGCTCCATATGCGGTCATGGTGCCATCAATGAGACGAAAGGGCCGATCGGGTGCGCCTCACGAGGGAACGGCGGCCTTCGGCTTCGGCTTGGCCTTGGGGGACTTGTCCCCGGTGAACGCCTCGTACTCCTTGAGGACGTCCTCCGTCGGCCCGTCCATGCGCAGCTCGCCCCGCTCCAGCCACAGCACGCGGTCGCAGGTGTCGCGGATCGACTTGTTGTTGTGGCTGACCAGGAACACCGTCCCGGCGTGCTTGCGCAGCTCCCGGATGCGGGCCTCGGAGCGCTTCTGGAAGGAGCGGTCGCCGGTGGCCAGGGCCTCGTCGATCAGCAGCACGTCGTGGTCCTTGGCGGCGGCGATGGAGAACCGCAGCCGCGCGGCCATGCCGGAGGAGTACGTCCGCATCGGCAGCGTGATGAAGTCGCCCTTGTCGTTGATGCCCGAGAAGTCGACGATCTCCTGGTAGCGATCCCTGACCTGCTCGCGGGACATGCCCATGGCCAGGCCGCCGAGGTGCACGTTGCGCTCACCGGTCAGATCGTTCATCAGGGCCGCGTTGACGCCGAGCAGGGAGGGCTGGCCGTCGGTGTAGATATGGCCGTTCTCCACGGGGAGGAGCCCGGCGACGGCCTTCAGCAGGGTCGACTTGCCGGAGCCGTTGGTGCCGATCAGGCCGATCGCCTCGCCCCGGTGGGCGACGAAGGACACGTTCCTCACGGCGTGCACCCGGCGCACGCCCGACGCCGTCTCGGTCTGCTTGCGGCGCAGCATGCGGTTGAGGGCGGCGGTCGCGGAGCCGCGTCCGGCGCCGGTGCCGTTGACGCGGTAGACGATGTCGACGCCGTCGGCGACGACGGTGGGGATCCTGTCGTTGGTGAGGTCAGCCACGGCCGTATGTCTCCTCAGCCTTCCAGAAGTAGATGAAGCCGCCGACACCGGCGACCAGCGCCCAGCCGGCGGCGAGCGCCCACACGTGCGCCGGGAGCCGGCTCGCGTGGAAGCTGTCGATCAGGGCGAAGCGCATCAGGTCGATGTAGACGGCGGCCGGGTTGGCCGCCAGCGCGACCGTCACCACGTGGGGCAGGCTGTCCTTGTCCGCCAGCTGGTCGATGCTCCACATGACCCCCGAGGCATACATCCAGGTGCGCAGCACGAACGGCATCAGCTGGGCGATGTCGGGGGTCTTGGCACCCATCCGGGCCATGGCCATGGAGACGCCCGCGTTGAACGTGAACTGCAGGAACAGCGCCGGCACCGCCAGCAGCCAGGAGGGCCCGACCGGCACGCCGAAGCAGAGCAGGATGACGACCAGCGCGCCCATCGAGAACAGCAGCTGCTGCAACTGCTGGAGGCAGAACGACAGCGGCAGCGCGGCGCGCGGGAAGTGCAGGGCGCGCACCAGGCCGAGGTTGCCGGAGATCGCGCGGGTGCCCGCCATGATCGAGCTCTGCGTGAACGTCCAGATGAACACGCCCGTGACCAGGAACGGGACGTAGTCCGGGACGCCGTGCTTGGTGCCGAGCAGCACGCCGAAGATGAAGTAGTAGACCGCCGCGTTCAGCAGCGGGGTCATCACCTGCCAGACCTGGCCGAGCTTCGCCTGGCTGTACTGGGCGGTGAGCTTGGCGGTGGCGAACGCGGTGATGAAGTGGCGGCGGGCCCACAGCTGTCGCACGTACACCGGCAGGGGCGGGCGGGCGCCGCTGGCCGAGAGGCCGTGGCGGGCGGCGAGGGCCGCGAGGTCGTCGTCGGCCGGGGCCGGTGTCCGGGGCATCCGGGGCGGTGTGTGGAGGGCCTGGCTCACATCCGCTGCTTTCGCTCGGGAGGGGGTGGGGTGGGACCGACGGGGGCGTGAAGAGCGCGGCGGAGGGGTGGTTCTCACCGGACTGTTTCTTACCGGTCTTACCGGACTCCGCACGGATTCTTACGTCGGGACGGGACCGTATCGTCGCAACGGGAGCGTACGTCGGGCGAGCGTCGGAACGCAACCGTTTCGTCGTGACGCCCTATGCTGTCGGCATGACGACGAAGCCCGACGAGCCCCAGCAGCCCCCGCGCCGCCGGGCCCCCGCGGGGGCCGCCGTCCTGCGGGAGGATGTGACGGAAGCCATCCGGGCGGCCGTCTTCGAGGAGCTCGCCGCCGTCGGCTACGCGCGGATGTCCATCGAGGGGATCGCGCGGCGGGCGGGCGTCGGGAAGACGGCGGTGTACCGCCGGTGGCGCTCCAAGCTGCACCTGGTCCTGGACATCGTCTCGGCGCTCGCCGTGCAGGGTCTGCCCGCGCCGGACACCGGCACCCTGGCGGGCGACCTGCGGCTGCTCTACGAGGTGACGTCCCGCGCCCTGCGCCACCCCGTCGCCTCGCAGGTCATCCCCGACCTCCAGGCCGAGGCGGCCCGCAACCCCGAGATCGCCGAGGCCCTCCAGAAGGCCCTGCGCGAGGGCCAGGACGGGGTCGCCACGGGCATCGTCACGGCGGCGGAACGGCGCGGCGAGCTCCGCGAGGGCCTCGACCACGACCTGGCCCTCGACCTGATCTCGGGCCCGCTGTACTGGCGCTCGGTGGTGATCCGCAGCCCGAAGCTGCCCAAGGGCTACCTGGGGGCGCTGGCCCGGGCCACGGCGGAGGCGCTGCGGGCGCTGTGAGGGGCTGTCGGTGAGGGAGGGAGCGGCTCAGCCCCGTGCCGCCTCCGGGTGCAGCCGCACCCATCCCTCCCACGCCGAGGTGATCATGTCCTGGACGCCGTGCCGGGCCTTCCAGCCCAGCTCCGCGGCCGCGCGGTCGGCGGAGGCGACGACCCGGGCCGGGTCGCCCGGGCGGCGGGGGGTGACCGTGGGCGGCCGGTCGTGGCCGGTGAGCGCGTTGATGCGGTCGATCATCTCGCGGACGGAGACGCCCTCGCCCCGGCCGATGTTGAGGGTGAGGTCCCGGCCTCGGGAGGAGCTCAGGACCCGGGCCGCGGCGACATGGGCCTCGGCCAGGTCCACGACGTGGATGTAGTCCCGTACGCAGGTGCCGTCCGGGGTCGGGTAGTCGTCGCCGAAGACGCGTGGAGGCGCGTGCTCGGTGAGCTTCTCGAAGACCATGGGGACGAGGTTGAAAACGCCGGTGTCCGCCAGTTCCGGGCCCGCCGCGCCCGCCACGTTGAAGTAGCGCAGGGACGCGGTCGACAGCCCGGTCGCCCGGCCCGTGGCGCGCACCAGCCACTCACCCGCCAGTTTCGTCTCGCCGTACGGCGACATCGGCACGCAGGGCGTCTCCTCCGTGACCAGGTCCACGTCCGGCATGCCGTACACCGCCGCCGAAGAGGAGAAGACGAAGGACGGCACCCGCGCCGCCGTCACGGCGTCCAGCAGGATCCGCAGCCCCTCGACGTTCTCCCGGTAGTAGTGCAGCGGCCGCTCCACCGACTCGCCCACCTGCTTCTTCGCCGCGAGGTGGACGACGCCGGTGACCTCGTGGTCCGCGAGGGTGCGCGCGACCCGCTCGCCGTCCAGCGTCGAGCCGACCACCAGCGGCACCCCGTCGGGCACGCGCTCGGCGACACCGGTGGACAGGTCGTCGTACACCACCGCCTGCTCACCGGCCGCGGTCATCGCCCGTGCGACGTGCGCGCCGATGTAGCCGGCGCCGCCGGTGATCAACCAGGTCATGTGCGGCCGTCCCCTCGTCAGTTGGCCCGTGGTGTGCGCTGATCCGTCGTCGTGGTGCTCTCAGTGAAGCAGGCGGCGGAGCCTTCCGCGTGCGACCGACAGCACACCGAGTACGCCGGGGGCCACCCGCAGCGCCAGCGCGCCGGAGTGGGTGGCGTACGGCTGTACGAGTACCACGCCGTGCCGGGCGCTCGGGACGGCGCGACGGCGCAGCAGACCGGCGCCCGTGAGGGCGTGCGCCGTGACGTCGCGGCTCACGCCGTCGCGGAAGCGCAGACGGAGGCGCAGGTCCCAGGTGCCCGCGCCGAGCGCGGCCAGGGCGGTGAGGTCGACGGCGGCCTCGGCCGACCAGATGCCGGCGGGCCCGGCGCACAGTGCGAGCGCGGTCGCGCCCCGGACCACCACCTCGCTGTCGTCACGGTGCCACCACTCCACCTCCACCCCCTCCGGCCCCGCCTCCGTCACCCGCCCGTACAGCTCGTGCAGGCACAGCCGCAGCCGGGTGCCCCGCGCGTGCGGCCGCAGTTCCGCGTCGACGGCCAGGGGGAGCGCCCGCACCGGCCGGGTCAGCAGGGGTTCCAGGGAGATCTGCGGGAGGTCGTCCGACCAGACGGGCGTGCCGTCCGCGGCCCGGGCGTAGGGCGGGCGGAGCCGGGCCGGGCGGGCCGCCAGTTCCCGCAGCCGGGGCAGATCACGCGGCTCCGCGGAGGCCAGGACGACCCGCCCGGCCAGCCGGCCGGGAGCCGCCGGGTTGCGCGCCCAGTCGTCGGCGTCGTACTCCGCGAGGTGCGCCCGCGTGAGCTCCCACCATGCGCGCCGGTAGCCGGCGTCACGCAACCCCAGCTCGCGCAGGTACATCCGCAGGTCGTGGTCGAGGAACTTGGCGCGCACGGCCCGCGCGAGTTCCTTCTGCCCGGCGCCCAGCAGGACCTCGTACGCCTGTCGGCAGGCCTCCGTCCGGGCCCGCCAGTTGGTCACGCCCGCCCGGTCCAGCGAGATCGACAGCCGCTCGGCGGACCGGCGCACGTGCCAGACGTACACCCGGTCCGGGATCAGGGCGATACGGGGTCCCGCGGCGAGCACGCGCGCCGTGAAGACCACGTCCTCGTACGGGAAGCGGCCCTCGGGGAAGCGGATGCCGTACTCGCGCAGGAAGCCGGTGCGGTAGAGCTTGTTGACGCAGAGGGTGTCGTGGACCAGACGCGGTCGCCGCGCGGGGTGCGGTACGGCGGCGTGCAGTGCGTAGAGGCGGGGCTGCCAGGTGGTTTCGCGACCCGAGGGCAGTTCCCGGCGCACGCACAGACCGCCCACGACCTCCGCGTGCGCCGCCGTGGCCGCTTCGAGCAGCGCGTCGACCGCGCCCGGCGGCAGGACGTCGTCGCTGTCCAGGAACATCACGTACGGCGAGGTCACCGCGTCGAGCCCGGTGTTGCGCGGGGTGCCGCAGCCGCCGCTGTTGACCCGGCGGCGGATCACCTTCAGCCGGGGCTCCGACGCGGCGAGCCGTTCGAGCACGCCCGCGCTGCCGTCCGTCGAGCAGTCGTCGACCGCCACGACCTCGCGCACGGCCCGGCCCTGGGCGAGCGCCGAGCGCACGGCGTCTGTCACATGGGCGGCGTCGTCGTGCCCGATGACCACGACGGCGACCTGGGGCAGAGGCCTCTCGGGGTTCTGTGCGGCATTCATTATGGCGGATCGTAAGCCGGGCGAATGACATGAAAGTGTTAACACACCACTAAGTGCGGCCAAAGCCCCCTCTGCGGCACAGAATCGGGCCGTGATGAGCGGACAGTCGAGGGGGAGCGGCCGGTTCGGCACGGGCATGGCGCCCGTGGCGGTTCCCATGACGGTGATGCCGGTGATCGGGCTGTGGGGCCTTGACCGCGGCGGCATGTGGGGCGACGAGAGCGTCACCTTCCAGGTCGCGCAGCGCACGGTCCCGCAGATCTGGCGACTGCTGCACGACGTGGACGCGGTGCACGGTCTGTACTACCTGTTCATGCACGCCGTCCTCACCGTCCACCCGGGTGAGATCGCCCTGCGCCTGCCCTCGGTGTGCGCGGCGACGGCGACCGCCGGCCTGGTCGCGGCCCTGGGTGTCCGGCTGGCCGGCCCATGGGTCGGCCTGTGGGCCGGGCTCCTCTACGCGATCACGCCGATGACCGGCCACTACGCCCAGGAGGGACGGTCGTACGCGCTCGTCGCGGCGGGCGTGGCGGGGGCGACGCTGCTGCTCCTGAGGGCCGTGGGCGGGACAGGTGCCCGGGCCTGGTGGGGGTACGGGACGGTCGTCGCCCTGACCTGTCTGCTGCACGAGCTTGCGGTGCCGGTGCTGTGCGCGCACGCGGCGACGCTGGCCCTCCTGCGGGTGCCGGGGAGGGTGTGGGCCGGCTGGGGGCGCGCGGCGGGGGCGGTCGTGGTGGTGCTGCTGCCGCTGGCGTGGGTGTCACAGGGCCAGGCCGGGCAGGTGGCGTGGCTGGAGCCGCCCGGGTGGGACCGGGTGGAGAGGCTGGCGCGGAACTTCTCGCCCGGCCCGGACGGGGTGGTGTTCTGGGCGACGCTGCTGCTGATGGCCGTGGGGCTCCGGGAACGTCGGCTCGCGGCGGTCGCGCTGCCGCTGCTGCTCGTGCCGCCGGGGATCCTGATGACGGTGTCGCAGGTCCGGCCCCTCTACCACGACCGTTACGTGCTCTACGCGCTGGCGGGCGCGTCCCTGCTGGCGGCGGCCGGGGCCGGGCGGGTGGCCGGAGCGCTGGGGCCGATGCGGGTCGCCTGGCGGCGGGCCGGAAGGCGGGGGGTGCGGGTCGCCTGTCGGCGGCTCGGTGGGCGGGGGGTGCGGGTCGTCTGGCGGCGGGTCGGCGGGCAGGGGGTGCGGTTCGGCGGGCGTCCGGTGCGGGTCGTCTGGCGGGGGGTGCGGGTGGAGGGGCGGCCGGTGGGTGTTGGTGGGTCGCGGGGCGGCGGGGGGCGGTTGCAGTGCGGTGGGCTGCGGTGGGTCGGTGGGGGTCTGGCGCGGTTTGTCTGGCGGGAGGCGCGGGGCGAGGGGCGGCCGGTGGGTGTCGGCGGGTCGCGGGGCGGCGGGCGGCGGCTGCAATGCGGCGCACTGCTCCGGTTCAGCGGGCGCCGGGTGCGGGTCGGAAGACGGCGGGTGCACGCCCTGCTCGGCGTCATCGGTGTCCTCGCCCTCACCGCGGCCTTCCTGCACCACCTCCCCGTCCACCGCCAGGACCGCTCCGCCGCCCAGCGCCCCGACAACCTCGCGGTCGTCTCCGCGCTCGCCGTCCGCCAGATGCGCCCCGGCGACCCGGTGCTGTTCGTGCCGTCGGTCGGCAGGCTCGCCGCGCTGGCCTACCCGAAGGGGTTCCGGCAGGTCCGGGACATCGCCCTGCGGGAGCCGGCGCCCCGGTCCGGGACGCTGTGGGGCCGTGAGACGACGCCCGGGGAACTGCGGCACCGGCTCGCCTCGGTGGACCGGGTCTGGGTGGTCGCCGAGCGGTACGCGCTGGACCCGCGCTGGTCTCCGCCCGACCCGGTCGAACGCACCAAGCTCGCCGTCCTGGAGAAGGAGTTCACCGTCCGGGAGGAACACGTCCGGGACGACGTGGTGCTCCGCCTCCACGTCCGGCGGGAGCCGGCCGAGGTGCCGCCGGACGTGTCCGAGGTGCCGCCCGGTGCCGCTACGACCGCTCGTCTGCCGGCGGCCCGGCCGGCGGCTCCGCGAACGCGGCGGCGTCCAGCGCGGTGGTGAGCTCGTCGAGGCGGGCGCGCAGGGCACGGACCTCGGCGGCGTCGAAGCCGGTCGAGGCGGCGATCCGGCGCGGCACCTGAAGCGCCCGCCGCCGCAGCGCGACGCCCTCCCCGGTCAGCCGCACCTCCACCGACCGCTCGTCGCGCGCACTGCGCTCCCGGCGCACCAGTCCTGCTGCCTCCAGCCGCTTGAGCAGCGGCGACAGCGTCCCGGAGTCCAGCCGCA
Source organism: Streptomyces sp. NPDC033136 (assembly GCF_055578235.1). Classification (NCBI taxonomy): domain Bacteria; kingdom Bacillati; phylum Actinomycetota; class Actinomycetes; order Kitasatosporales; family Streptomycetaceae; genus Streptomyces; species Streptomyces sp. NPDC033136. The sequence goes on along the minus strand of NZ_JBVIPD010000004.1, from coordinate 481,133 downwards.
GATGCTCCCCGAGCTTCTTCACGGGCAGCTCGTCGTGCTCCCAGAGCACCAGCATCACCAGGTACTGCGGGTAGGTGAGCCCGAGGTCCTTGAGGATCCCGCGGTAGACGCCGTTGAAGGCGCGGGAGGCCGCGTGCAGGGAGAAGCAGATCTGCTGGTCCAGGCGGAGCCAGTCGTCGTCCGGCGTGTTCATGCTTCCAGGGTAGCTCGCGCCCGCCATTTAATTGTGCACAACTTAATTGTGTGCTCTAATTCTGGGTGTCAGGCGGCCCGGAAGCGGGCCGCCGAACGTCGACGTGTGAGAGGGAAGGATTTCCATGGACGCGCTCTACACCGCTGTCGCCACCGCCACCCACGGCCGCGAGGGCCGCGCCGTCAGCTCCGACGGCGTGCTGGACCTCGCGCTGGGGATGCCCCAGGCGCTGGGCGGCAACGGCCAGGGCACCAACCCCGAGCAGCTTTTCGCCGCCGGATTCGCCGCCTGCTTCGGCAGCGCCCTCGGCCTCGTCGGCCGCCAGGCCAAGGTCGACGTCAGCGAGGCCGCCGTGACCGCCGAGGTCTCCATAGGCAAGCAGGGCGAGGGCTTCGGGCTCGCCGTCACCCTCCGCGTGGAGCTCCCCGAGAGCATCGACGAGGCGACCGGCCGCAAGCTGGTCGACCAGGCCCACCAGGTCTGCCCCTACTCCAACGCCACCCGCGGCAACATCGAGGTCGACCTCGTCATCGAGTAGTTCCGGACGTCACCCCCCGACCCGCGCCAGCACCTCCCCCGTCCGTCTGCTCCACGCCACCACCACCGCCTCCTCGGGCACCGGGTGCCAGCGCGTCAGCAGCAGCCAGCGCACGTGGTAGCGGCGGACGACGGCCTCCCGCTCGGCGCGGGTCGAGCCGGGGGCCAGATAGGCGCGGACCTCGGCCGCCCGCCGTTTGCGCTCCCCCTCGTCCAGGGCGGGGTCGGGCCAGATCGGCGCGGCGAGGTTCGGCCCGTACCCGGCGATGGCGTGACTGGCGAAGTACCCGTCGGTGATCACGACCTCGCCGGGCCCGATGTGCCGCGCCGCCCAGTCGTACGACGGCCAGCGCGTCGGCTGGGTGAACCCCACCGGGTCGACCGAGCGCGGCACGACCGCCCCGGCGTGCACGGTGACGAACCCGACGCACACCCCGACCGCCGCCGCACCGCCCAGCACCCGGCGGACCCGGCTCCAGGGCCGGGGCGCCGCCAGCTCCACCGCCAGCGCGAACTGCAGCGGCACCAGCACCGCCCACAGGGCCCTGGCGTACGTGTAGTGCCCGCTCACCCAGCCGTACGCCACCAGCAGGCACTCCAGCAGGAACATCAGCACCAGCGGATCACGCGCCGAGCGGCGGGCCCGCACCCACAGAGCGGGCAGGCCGAGCAGCGCCAGCCAGGAGTTGGCGAGCATCCCCTCGTACAGCCGCAGGTGCATCGCGTCCATGCCGGTGTCGCCCACCAGTGTCAGGACGTCGTAGTACGGCCACGTCAGGGCCACCGTCGCGCAGGCCGCCCCGGCGAGGGCCCAGCGCGCCACGACCGGCCGGTGGCGGCCGCGCTGCCGGGCCGCCACGATCGCCACCGCCCCGGTGAGCGCCGAGGCGGCCGTGACGGGATGGGTGAGCAGGATCAACCCGTACAGGGCACCGATCCCGGCGTAGCCCCACCAGCCGCCGAGCCCGCTCGGGCCGACGAACCGCACGGCGGGGGCGTCGTCCCTCGCGCGCGTGCCCGTCCAGGCCCAGGCCCAGAACGTCAGGCCGATCGCGAGCGCGGACGGGTAGCCCAGGTTCGTCGTCATCGACATCAGCCCGAGGTAGCCGCTCCACAGGATCCGCGCGGTGCCCCACAGCAGCGTCATGAACAGCAGGGCCCACACCGGCGCCCAGGGGCGCGGAGTGAGGGTCCTGACGAAACGGCCGAGCCCCGTCAGCAGCACCAGCAGATGCACCGGCCCGGCGAGCTTCACCACCTCCCAGCCCGACAGCCCCGTCAGCCGCGCCAGCACGCCCTGCGCGACGGCGTAGGGGCCGTAGTAGGGGCTTCCCTCGCCCGGCAGATCGGCCATGGTGTGGGCCGGGTGGAGCAGGTCGGCCTTGAGGCGCTCGACGACCGCCGCGTGCTGCCCGGCGTCGCAGCACAGCGGGACGCGCCAGAACGCCAGCGTCATCACCAGCCAGAACAGGGCGCCGTAGAACTGGTAGGGGGTGAGCCGCCCGGCGCGGCCGCCGCGCAGCGCCGTCGCGCCGCGCACGGTCCGCCGGACGAGGACCGAGGCGCTCACAGGACTGTCGGAAGGGCGAGGTTCTGGGGCATGCGCCGAATGTTCCCGCCCGTCCGCACGTCCTGACCCCGGGTCACTTCATCGGGTGAGGCGGCTGCACCCACCTGCCGCCCCTCAGTCGCACAGCTCCTTCTCCGCCGCCGCAGGCCAGCGCGCGAACCGGAACCGGGTGCGCTCCAGGGCCCCGGTGAGGTTGCGCCAGAACCGCTCGGCGGTGAGCGGCGCGCGCACCGACTCCTTCAGTTCGGCGAGGCCGCCGCAGCCCAGCGCGGCCCGGGCCGCCTCGACCGCCTCCCGTGGGGCCCCCGCCCGCAGCAGGTCGCGCCGCGGCGGGTGCCGCGCCGCCCACTCCGCGAAGACCCAGTGGTTGCGCAGGAACTTCTCGTGCCCGGGCCAGCTCCACCGCTCCAGCGCGAGATGCGCGCCGACGGGACTGGCCAGCCCCCAGGCGTCGTTGACATAGGCGTCGAGCGGGGCGGCGGCTCCGGTGACGCCGAGATGACGTCCCACGATGACCACCTGGTACGGGGAGTCCGCGCGCATCGGCGTGGCGTGCAGGCGCCGCTCGGCGTCGAAGTAGAGCAGGGTCGGCCGGGGGGAACGGGCGGCCTCCGCCAGCATGCGGCGCCCCTCCGGCAGGGCGGGCCAGTTGTCCACCCAGGTGGCGGTGCGCACCGGGTTGTGGTCGCCGAGGCCCTCCACGTCGGAGCTGCGCACGTTGAAGGACCCGGGCGTGCTGCGCACGTCGAAGGGCGTCCGCAGCGGACTGACCGCCGCGCACAGCCACACCACCAGCAGCGCGCTCGCCACGCCGGTGAACCGGGTCGCGGGGACGACCAGCACCGGCAGGAGCAGGAGCAGGAGCGCGGGAAGGATCATGCGGGCGTGCATGTAGTCGCCGCCGACGCGGACGACGTACCCGGCCAGCAGCAGCCCGGCCGCGAGGGGCGCCAGCAGCACCGCGAGCGAGGCCCGTCCCGGAGCCCGGTCCCGCCGCTGCTGGCGGGCGCGCCGCACCAGCAGCACGGCCAGCGCGCCGAGCACGGGCACGACGGGCCACAGCCAGTAGGGCCCGAGCGTCTCCTGCACGTACCCGGCGCCCCGGCTCCAGTCGCTGGCGCTCGCCTCCTTGGCGATGGCGGGCAGCGGCACCAGGATCCCGTAGTATCCCGCCCGGAACGCCTCGTACGCCAGCGGCACCGCTCCCGCCGCGGCCAGCGTCACCGCGCCGCCCCGCCGGGACGGCCGCAGCACCCACCACTGCGCCGCCAGGAAACACCCCGTCACCACCGCCAGATCGGGCCGGACCAGCGGACCCAGCCCGAACACGAACGCGGCGAGGTACGTCTCCCGGGCCTCCTGGCCACGCCCGGTGCGGGTCAGCAGCCACCACGACAGGCCGGTCCAGAAGGCGCCGAGGCCGCTCTCCAGACCGGAGGTCATGTACGACCAGAAGGGCGGCACCGCCAGCAGCACGCACACGCCCGCGGGAAGCAGCAGCCCCGCGCAGCGGTGCAGCCGGCACGTGGCGAGCAGGGCGAGCGCGAATCCGGCCGTGCTCAGCAGCAGCCCCAGCCCCACCGCGAGGAACGCCGGATCCTCGCCGGTGACCCAGGCGGCGAGCGCGAGCAGCCACTGCCACAGGGTGCCGGTCGAGCTCTCCGCCCGTTCCCCGACATTGAACACCGGCCCGTTCCCCGCCAGGATCTGCCGGACCGGACGCAGGTAGATCAGCCCGTCGTCGCAGATCCAGCGGCGCCGGTAGCCCAGCACGAACAGGGCCGCGGTCGGCACGGCGACCAGGGCGGCGTGCCACCCGTGCACCGGCCGCAGCCGCAGCCGCAGCCGCAGCCGCACGGCCGTGACCGGGGGCCGGGCCGAGGAGGCCCGCTGGCCGGGCAGGGAGGGGACGGCCTCGGGGGTGGTGGGTGTCGTCATCTCTCCACCAGCGCCTCGGAGCGGGTGCGGACGCCCTCGGTCCGGCGGGCCGCGGGCAGCAGCGCACCGCCCCGCTCGCCCAGCATCAGCAGGCGAACGACGCGCTCGGCGGCCCGCCCGTCCTCGAACTCGCAGTAGCGTTCCCGGAAGCCGGCGCGCAGCCGCGCCGCCTCCGCGTCCTGCCAGGTGCCGGAGGCGAACAGCCAGGCCAGCTCCCGGTAGGAGCGGGACACATGGCCGGGCGCGTCGGCGGTGATGTCGAAGTAGGCGCCCCGGCTGGCCGCGAACGCGCCCCAGTCGTCGGCGTGCACCACGACCGGCCGGTCGAGGAGGACGTAGTCGAACATCAGGGCGGAGTAGTCGGTGACCAGCGCGTCGGCGGCGAGCAGCACGTCCTCGACGTGCGGCTCGTCGGTCGCGTCCACCACCACGCCCCGCCGGTGCAGGTCGGCCAGGCCCAGGCCCCGCGCCACGCTCCCGGCCAGCGAGGGGTGCAGCCGGACGAGAAGGGTGTGGCCGGGGCCCAGGTCCTCGGCGAACCGGGCCAGGTCGAACCGCTCGACATGGCCGCCCCGCCGGTAGTCGCGACGGGTCGGCGCGTACAGCACCGCCGTGTGACCGTCGGGGACGCCGAGCCGCTCGCGCGCCTCCCGGCCCCGCTCCGGGCCCGCGCCGACCAGCACGTCGTTGCGCGGACTGCCGGTGCGCAGCGAGGTGAATTGGCACGGGTAGGCCCGCTCCCAGGCCCGCTCCGCGTGCCGCCCGGCGACCAGGCCGTAGTCCCAGCGGTCGGCGCGGCGCAGCATCTGCGGCACGTCGAAGCCGTGCCGGGCGCCCGGCTTGGTCAGCAGGTCGGCGCCCATGTACTTGAGCGGGGTGCCCTGGTGGGTGTGGAGGTGGACGCTGCCGGGCCGCTTGGCCAGGGTGCCGGGCCAGTTGACGTTGTTCACCCAGTACGTCGCCCGTGCCATGACCTCGTGGTAGCGCCGCGAGCCCGGCGTCACATGGTCGATGCCGGGCGGCAGCGCGTCCGCCGCGTCCTCCTTCACCACCCACACGCCCCGGATGTGCGGGGCGATCTCCAGGGCCTTGGCGTAGATCGCGGCCGGGTCGCCGGACACCCCGCGGTGGTGGGTCGCCGAGTAGACGGCGAGGTGCGGATCGAGCGGACGCTTCGACTGGGCCGCGTACCAGCCGCTCAGGGCGGTCTCCGACGCCTTGCGCACCACCCGGCGCTTCCCGCCCAGGGCCGTCGCGCGCAGGTCCCGCAGCCCGCGCACCGCCGCGTACGACGCGTAGGGTGCCGAGGCGAGTAGCCGCATCTCCACCCCGCGCCAGCCGTCCGGCTGAGGGAAGCCGCCCTCGGGGAGGTGACGCCGGTGGAAGGAGCGGATCTCGCGGTAGAAGTCGCCCCGGTCGGCGGGCCGTACCCGGTCCTCGCGGCCCAGCACGAACAGCATGTGGTCCAGCGCCCGTTCCAGCAGCGGCGGCCGGGCCCAGTCGAGGTCGGGGCGCTGCTCCAGGAACGCGAACAGGCCCTCGTACTGCGCGAAGATCTCGAAGTGCCGGCGCCCCGGCGTCTTGGTGATCGCGCCCTGCCGGCGCTGCCGGTACTCCACGCCGATCCGGTCCAGGCAGACGATCCGCTCGGCGAGCACCATCGACCGGTAGGTGACCGGCGCGTCCTCGTACAACCCCGGCGCGTACCGCAGGCCGTGCTCCTGGAAGAAGGCCCGCCGGTAGGCCTTGTTCCAGGCGACCAGGAACAGGTTCAGGTACTGCGGGCTCTCCCGGATGCCGAAGGTGCCCGCGCCCGCCGCGGCCAGCAGGTCCGCCGCCTCGCTGCGGCCGCCCCGGCCCCACCAGTGGGTGCGGACATGGTCGAACACCAGGATGTCCGGGTCGCTCGTCGCCGCCAGGCGCGCGGCGACGGCGGCCAGCAGGCCCGGTGTGTAGTGGTCGTCGCTGTCGAGGAACAGGACGTAGTCGCCGCCCGCCTGTTCCAGACCGGCGTTGCGGGCCCGGCCCAGGCCGACGTTCTCGGGCAGGTGCAGCACCCGCACCCGGGCGTCGCGGGCCGCGTACTCGTCGAGGATCGCGCCGCTGCCGTCCGGTGAGCGGTCGTCCACGGCGATCACCTCGAAGTCGCCGTACGACTGGCCGAGCACCGAGTCGAGACACTCGCGCAGGAACCCCCGCACGTTGTAGACGGGGACGATGATGCTGAAGCGGGGCACTTCCGGTCAGCTCCTTACGAGGGTGGCGGCGGGGGCCGGGACGCGCTCCGCGAGCGGGATCACGGGCGGGATCGACTCCGGCGGCTCCCCCAGCAGCACCCGGCGCACCACGCGCTCGGCGGCCCGCCCGTCGTCGAACTGGCAGAAGCGCTCCCGGAACGCGGCACGCAGCGCCGTCGCGGCCTCGTCCGCCCAGCCGCCGTCGCGGAAGACGTCCGCCAGCTCCTCGGGCGTGCGGGCGACCCGTCCGGGCGGGAGCCGCATCAGGTCGAAGTAGACGCCCCGGACCTCCCGGTAGACGTCCCAGTCGTCGGCGTACACGACGATCGGCCGGTCCAGGTTGGCGTAGTCGAACATGATCGACGAGTAGTCGGTGATCAGCGCGTCGGCCGCCAGGCACACGTCCTCCGACGAGCGGTGCCCGGTGACGTCGATGATCCGGCCGCCGCCGCGGGAAGCACCCTGGTCGTAGAAGTAGTGGGCGCGCAGCAGGACCACGTACTCGTCGCCGATCGCCTCGCAGAACTCCGCCAGGTCCAGGCCCGCCGCGAAGCCGGTGGCGTAGTCGCGGTGCGTGGGCGCGTAGAGCAGGGCCTTCTTGCCCTCGGGGACGCCCAGTTCCTCGCGGACGCGGGCGACGTCCTCGGCGGACGCCGTGCAGTAGACGTCGTTGCGCGGATAGCCGTACTCGAGGGTCTCGTGGGCGCCGGGGAACGCCTTCTCCCACATCTCGGTGGAGTGGCGGTTGGAGGTGAGGTTGTAGTCCCAGCGGTCCACCCGGGCCAGCAGCCTGGCGAAACTCCCGGTCGCCGCGGCCACCACCGGGTACGTCGACTGGTCGGCGCCCATCTTCTTCAGCGGCGTGCCGTGCTGGGTCTGCAGGTGCACGCTGCCCGGGCGTTTGACGACCGCGTCCGCGAAGTTGGCGTTGTTGACGAGGTACTTGGCGCGGGCCAGCACCCGCCAGTACGCCCGGCTGCCGATCACCGCGTACTCCACGTCCGGCGGCATGCTGCCCACCGCCTCCGGCTCCACCAGGAACACCGCGCGCAGGTGCGGGGCGAGTTCGCGGGCCTTGGCGTGGATCGCGGCTGGATTGCAGGCGTAGCCCCGGCCCCAGTACGCGCAGTACACGACGAGGTTCTCGTCGAGGGGGAGGCGCAGGTCCGCCGCGTACCGCAGCCGGGTGCGCAGCCCCCGGGGACGGGGGAGCAGCGCGGCGGCCCGCACGGCCCTCCGGTTGGCGGCGCGCAGGGTGCGGAACGCCGTGTACGACCCGGACGCCAGCAGCCGGTGCTGGACGCCGAGGCTGCCGCCGGGCGGCTGGTAGCCCGCGGGGCGGAACCGCCGGTGGAGGGCGCTCGCCCGGCGGAAGAAGGCACGCCGCCCGGCCGGCAGCCGCCGGGGGTGGGCGGCCGTCTTCAGCACGGTGGCGAAGAGCTGCTCGAACAGCGGCCTCAGCCGTTCCGCCGGCAGCCCCTGCTCCACCGCCCGCGTCAGCACCAGCTCGGTCTGGTCGAGCAGTTCGGTGTGGTGTCCGCCGGGGAGGCTCAGCCGGTTGCCCTGCCGGCGCACCAGGTGCCGGACGACGACCGTGCGCAGGGCCGTCACCCGCTCCGCCCCGAGGGTGACCAGCCCGCCGAACCCGACATCGGTGAAGTGGTCCCCGGGGAACGTGAGGTCCCGCTCGGTGAGGAAGGCCCGGCGGTAGACCGCGCTCCACGCCGGCAGCGCCACGCCCGTCAGCTCCGGGGCCCGGCCGGGGGAGAAGGCCCCGCCCGGCGTCCTGGCCAGCAGGGGCGCGGCCGGGTTGGCCGGTTCGCCCTCCCACCAGGGGGTGCGCTCGTGCTCGAAGTACAGGACGTCCACCGGGGCACCGGCGTCGCCGGTCTCGCGCAGCCGGGCGTCCAGCGCCGCCAGTGCCCCCGGGACCAGGACGTCGTCGCCGTCGAGGAACAGCACGTGGCCGCCGACCGCCGCCCGCAGCCCGGTGTTGCGCGCCCCCGCCAGACCGGCCGACGGCGGCGAGTGCACCGGCGTCACCCGGGAGTCCCGCTCGGCGTACCCGGCGACGACGTCCGCCGCCGGTGCGTCGGGCGCGTCGCACACCGGGATCAGCTCGAAGTCGCCGAACGACTGGGCGAGGACCGAGTCCAGCGCCAGGGACAGCCGGCCCGCGACCCCATGGGACGGGACGACGATGCTGAAGCGGGGCATTCTGCTCTTTCTGTCGAGGGTCTTCAGGGGCTGGGTCTTCAGGGGCTGGGTCTTCAGGGGCTGGGGCTTCATGTGGCCGGTCTTCACACGACGGGTCTTCACGGGACGGGTCTTCACGGGACGGGTCTTCACGGGGTGGAACCTGGGACAGCGGGCCGCCTCAGACCGCGCGCGGGCGTCCCGGGCGTCCGGACGGGCGCCAGGAGGGCGGCCGGCTGGGTGTCGGCCGCGACGGGCTGGAGGGCATGCGGACTCCCCGGAGCGAGAACCGTGTTCAGAGCAGGTCGGTGACGGCCGCGGGGCCGGCCGGCAGCGGCACCGTCGCGAGTGGCTGACGCGCCAGCGCGGCCACCGCCGACGGCACCGGGCGGCGCTCGTCCAGCGGCACGACCGGCGGCAGCTCCGACTCCCCGAGGACGACCCGGCGCACGACCCGCTCGGCGGCCCGGCCGTCGTCGTAGGTGCAGAACCGCTCGCGGAACGCCGAGCGCAGCTGTGCCGACCGGGAGCCGCGCCAGTGGCCGGTGGCGAAGATGTCGATCAGCTCGTCCTCGCCGCGGGCGACGGCGCCCGGCGGGGAGGCGCGCAGGTCGAAGTAGGTGCCGCGGGCCGCGTCGTACGACTCCCAGTCGTCGGCGTGGATCACGATCGGCCGGTCCAGGTTGGCGTAGTCGAACATCAGCGACGAGTAGTCCGTGACCAGGGCGTCCGAGGCCAGGCACAGCGACTGCACGCTCGGGTGGTCGCTGACGTCGACGACCCGGCCGCGGGTGCTGGTCAGCGGGGCGTCGTAGGCGTGGTGGGCGCGGGCCAGGACGATGTAGCGCGGGCCCAGGCGGCGCACGATCCGCTGCAGGTCGAGACTCCGGCGCTGGGAGCGGCGGTAGTCGCGGCGGGTCGGCGCGTACAGGATCGCCACGGTGCCCTCGGGGATGCCGAGCGAGGCGCGCAGCCGTGCCACGTCCGCGGGGGTGGCGGTCCCGAACACGTCGTTACGGGGGTAGCCGTACTCCAGCAGGGTGTAGCGGCCGGGGTGGACGCGCTCGTGGGTCAGCGTGGTGTGGCGGTTGGCGGACAGGACGTAGTCCCACTGGTCGACGTCCCGGAGCAGCCGCGCGAAGTCCCGGCCGCGGGCCGCCGCCGGGCGCTCCTGGAGGTCCAGGCCGATGTGCCCCAGCGGGGTGCCGTGCCCGGTCTGGATCAGCACCTGGCCCCGGCGCTTGGCCAGGCCGTCGTCGAAGTCGGTGTTGCTGACCAGGTACCGGGAGCGGGCGAGGGCCGTCCAGTAGGAGAGCGTCCCGGGGACGAGGCGGCGCGGGCCCGGCGGGATGGTGTGGTGGTGCTCGGGGCGGGCGGCCCACGCCGTGCGGATGTGCGGCGCGAGGTCGCGGAAGGCGGACTCCAGCGCGCCCGGGTTGCAGCCGTGGCCGCGGCCGTCGTAGGCGGTGAACACGGCCCGGTCGGCGCGCAGCGGGAGACAGCGCTGGACGCGGTAGTGGGCCCTGAGGGCGGCGGACCGCAGCCCCCGCGCGAGCCGGCCGGTGGACCTGGTGATGCCGCGGTGCAGGGCCGACGCCAGTTGCAGGGTGCGGTAGGTGCGGTGCAGGCCGAAGCGGATCAGGGTGTGGTGCACCCGGGCGCGCAGGGGGACGGGGGCGCCCGGGGTGCGGTAGCGGCGGTAGTGGGCGCGGGCCCGGCGCAGGAAGTCCGCCCGCGAGCCCCGGGGCAGCCGGTCCCGCCGGGAGTACACGATCGCCAGGTGGTGGACCATGCGGCGGAACAGCACCGGCCGCCACTGCGCCAGCCCGGGGCGCTCGTCGAGGAACGCGAAGACCCGGTCGTACTGCTCGAAGACGTCGAAGTGCCGCTCGCTGGTGGTGCGCAGGATGCTGCCCTGCCGCCGCTGCCGGTAGTGCACGCAGACCCGGTCGAGGGTGGCGATCGACTCCGCGGTCATCAGCACCGGGTACGTCCACGGCGTGTCCTCGTACCAGCCGGGCGGGAAGACGAACCCCTTCTCCTCGACGAACTCCCGCCGGTAGGCCTTGTTCCAGGCGACCATCAGCAGCCTCAGCAGGCCCGGCCGGTCCTCCAGGCGGAACGGGGCCGGGCCCTGCTCGGTCAGCTGCAGGGCCGCCTGGTTGCGGACCGCCTCGCCCGTCCAGTAGGTCCGCGCGTAGTCGAAGACCAGGACGTCCGGCTCGCCGGTCTCCTTCAGCCGGTCGGCGACGGACCGCAGCGCGTCCGGCGTGAGGGTGTCGTCGCTGTCGAGGAACAGCAGGTAGTCGCCGCTCGCGTGGGCCACGCCGGCGTTTCTCGCGCGGCCCAGTCCGACGTTCTCCGGCAGGTGGACGGGGCGGACGCGCGCGTCGCGGGTGGCGAACTCGTCGATGATCGCGCCGCACGCGTCCGGCGAGCAGTCGTCGACGACGATCAGTTCCAGATCGGGACAGGACTGGGAGAGCACCGATTCGAGGCACTCGTGCAGGTACGCCTGAACCTGGTACGCGGGGACAATGACACTGAACCTGGGCAAGAGGCCATCCATCGGTCGGCGCGGGCGTTCGGCCCGGGAACGGCCGACGGGGCCACTTGGTTACGGTGGCTACGGCATCCGGGGGAACGCCGAAGAGGCGGACCGCACTCGGCCCGCCCCTCCAACCGCCCTGCACGGAAGGCTACTTGACCGCGCCCGCCATTACGCCGGACACGAACTGCCGCTGGAACGCGAAGAAGACGGCCAGCGGCACCACCATCGAGATGAACGCGCCGGGTGCCAGCACGTCGATGTTGTTGCCGAACTGCCGTACCTGCGTCTGGAGGGCGACCGTGATCGGCTGGCTCCCGGAGTCCGAGAAGATCAGCGCGACCAGCATGTCGTTCCACACCCACAGGAACTGGAAGATGCCGAGGGCGGCGATCGCCGGGCCGCCCAGCGGCAGCACGACACGGAAGAACAGGCGCAGTTCACCCGCCCCGTCCAGCCGCGCCGCCTCCAGCAGCTCTCGCGGGATCTCCGCGAAGAAGTTCCGCAGCAGGAACACGGCGAACGGCAGACCGAAGCCGACGTGGAACAGCACCACGCCGGTCACCGAGCCGAAGACGCCGATCTTGCCGAAGAGTTCGGCGATCGGGATCAGCGCGACCTGCACGGGGACGACCAAGAGGCCGACCACGCCCAGGAACCACCAGTCGCGGCCCGGGAACTCCATCCAGGCGAAGGCGTAGCCCGCCAGCGAGCCGATGATCACGACCAGGAGGGTCGCCGGGACGGTGATCCACACCGTGTTGAGCAGGCTGCCGTTGATGTCGTCGTTCTCCAGCAGCTTGGAGTAGCTGTCGAAGGTGATCTGCGCCGGCTCGGTGAACACCGTCCACCAGCCGCTCGCCGCGATGTCCTCCGGCGAGCGGAGACTGGCCAGCAGCAGACCGATCGTCGGCACCAGCCAGAACAGGCCGACCACGATGAGGAACACCCGCACCAGCCCGCCGCTGACCCCCTCGGCCAGCCGGGACCCCAGCGACTGCCTCGCCTTGACGGAGCCGGTGGGCCGCGCCGCCTTGCCGGGCGCACGGCCCGCGTCCGCGGTCATCGCCGCACCTCCCGCCTCAGCCGACGCACGTTGAACCACATCACCGGGATCACCAGCAGCAGCAGGAACACCGAGATGGCGCTGGCGATGCCCGGCTGGTTCTCGGAGAAGCCCTTGCGGTACAGCTCCAGGGCGAGGACGTTCGCGTCGTCCTGGGCGGAGCCGGGGGCGATGATGAAGACCAGGTCGAAGATCTTCAGCACGTTGATCATCAGGGTGACGGTGACGACCGCGAGGACCGGCGCCAGCAGCGGCACCGTGACCCGTCTGAACACCTGCCACTCACTCGCGCCGTCGACCCGGGCGGCCTCCAGCAGCTCCCGGGGCACCCCCGCGAGCCCGGCCGCGATCAGCACCATCGCGAAGCCCGCCCACATCCAGATGTACGCGCCGATGATGGACGGGGTGACCAGGGACGGGCCGAGCCAGTCCAGGCCGTTGTAGGGCTCCGCGAAGTTGCTCGCGGGCAGCCGGAGTTGAGCCCCGTCGGCCGAGGCCGGCAGCGTGAAGGTGCCGTCTTCGGCGGCCGTCGCCGAGGCCACGACCCTGCCGTCCTTCACGGCCTCGACCTTCATCCCGGCATAGCCCAGTTCGGAGGAGTCGACCTGGTTGAGCGTGCCGACGCCCTTGCCGCGCGTGAAGTCCTGCCAGGTCGCGCCGGTGATCTTGCCCGGCTCGGGCTTCGGCGCCACGGCCGTCTTCGCGCCGTCGGGCATCAGGTCGGGCGCGACGCCCACCAGCGGCAGCGAGACGGTCTCGCCGGCGCGGACGGGCGACGTGGTGATGAACGCGCCGCCGCCCGCCGGTTCGAGCGGCGACTCCCGGCCCGGGTGGGCCTTCGGGAACGCCGACGACTGGGCGAAGGTGTCGTGCACGCCCACCCACACGGCGTTCGCCACGCCCTTGTCCGGGTCCTGGTCGTACACCAGGCGGAAGATGATGCCCGCCGCCAGCATCGAGATCGCCATCGGCATGAAGACGACCAGCTTGAACGCCGTGCCCCAGCGCACCCGTTCGGTCAGCACCGCGAAGACCAGGCCGAGCGCCGTCGCGACGGTCGGCGCGAACACCACCCAGATGATGTTGTTCTTCAGCGCGGTGCGGATGCCCTCGTCGGTGAAGAGGGCCTGGTAGTTGTCGATCCCGGCGAAGCCGTCGCCGGACTGGTCGTAGAAGCTGCGGACCACCGAGTACCCGATCGGGTACACCACGAGCGCGCCGAGCAGGACGAGCGCGGGCAGCAGGAACAGCGCCGCGACGGTCCTGCGGGTGCCGGTCACACTCTTGCGCGACTGGGGAGCGGCAGGGGGCGCAGTGCCCCCTGCCGCCGTGGCCGACGTCATGCCGTCAGCCTCCGTAGGCCGCGGCCGCTGCGGCCTCCAGCTTCGCTTGCGTGCCCGCCACGTCCTTCGGGTTCTTCAGGAAGTCCTGGAGGATCTTCCACTCACCCTTGCCCGGCGTGCCGCCGAAGGCCTGCGGGGTCTGGTCGGACATGTCGAAGCGGAAGTCGTCACCGGCGTCGATGAGCGCCTTGGCGATCCTCTGCTGCACCGCGTTCGGATACGCGGAGTTCGCCACGTTCTTGTTCGGCGACAGGTAGCCGCCCAGCTTCGCCTGGATCGTCGCCGCGTCCGGGGAGGCGAGCCAGGTGGCCAGGGCCTGCGACCCCTTCGAGTCCTCCAGGACGACCGCCGCGTCGCCGCCCGAGACCACCGGCCCGTTGTCACCGACCGCCGGGAACGGGAACACCTTCGCGTCCGTGCCGACCTTCATGCCGGAGGGGATGTTGACCTGCGCGAAGTCCCCCGCGGCGACCATGGCGGCCTTCGGCTGGTCCCCGCCGGTGAAGACCTGCGTGACGGAGGCCGGGAAGTCGGTCTGCAACGCCCCGCCCGCCCCGCCCGCGATGTAGTCCGCCTTGCCCCAGACCTGCGCGAGAGTGGTCAGCGCGGCCTTCACGGACGGGTCCGTCCACTTGATCTCGTGCTTGGCCAGCTGGTCGTACTTCTCCGGGCCGGCCTGGGAGAGGTAGACGTTCTCGAACCAGTCGGTCAGCGTCCAGCCGTCGGCGCCGCCGACGGAGAACGGGGTGACGCCGGAGTCGTAGACCGTCTGGGCGGTCCTCAGCAGGTCCGGCCAGGTCTCGGGCTCACTCGCCCCGGCGTTCTCGAAGACCTGGTTGTTGTACCAGATCAGGGACTTGTTGGCGGCCTTGTAGTAGACGCCGTACGGCTTGCCGCCCACCTTGCCGATGTCCTGCCAGCCCTGCGAGTAGTTCTCGCCGAGCTCCTTGATCGCCTCGGCGCCGAGCGGCTTGGCCCAGCCGCGGTCGACGGCCTGCTTGATGGCGCCCGGCTGCGGCAGCATCACGACGTCCGGCGGCTGCCCGCCGGCCACCTTGGATCCGATGAAGTTGATGATCGGGTCCTGGGCGGGCACGAACGTGACCTTGGCGCCCGTGCGCTTCTCGAACTCCGCCAGGACCTTCTTGAAGTTGGCCTGTTCCGTTCCGCTCCACACGGCGGCGATCTCCAGGCTCGTCCCGTCCAGCTTCGGAAGGGTGACGCTGTTGGCGGTCTCCGTGGTGTCGCCCGGGCTTGTGCCGCTGTCGGTGCCGTCGCCTCCGCAGGCGGTGAGCGCGAGCGCGAGCGCTCCCGCGGCGACGGTTGCTGCGGTCTTGATGGCTCTGCGGCTCTGAGGGGTCGCCTTGTCCTGCTTGGGCGACCAGCGTGTCCGGATGGTGCTGCTCGTCATGCGCATGACTGCCCCGTTCTTCGTTCCTCGTCGAACGTCGAGCGCGCTTCCGTGCGTCTGGTCTACGCCCGGGTGTGCGGGGGCGGCAAGATGGCGTCGGCTGTCAAGCGGGCGATCGTGACTCCCTCGTGACCGGCAACGCGGGCCCATGACGCCGGGCGGGGCCGACGGCCGTCCCCCGTCAAAGGAGTGACGGCACCTTCGCCGCCGCGACCTGCCGCGCCGCCCTCTCCAGCGCGCTGGCCAGCAGTGCCAGGTCGGTCGGGCCGTTTCCGAGCTCCCGCACCGGGCGCCGGGCCGGAGGGTCGCCCATGCGGTGCCACTCCAGGGGGACGACCGTGGGGCGCAGCGTCGCCGTCCGGGGGATCCGGCCGGAGACCCGCCCGCCCTGGAACGGCGTGACCCGCCCGTCCGCGCCGGTCAGCCTCCCCCGGCCGGGCGCCGACTCGTCCGGTCCGCCGGCCGGGGAATCGAGCGTCACACGCAGCGTGGCCCGGCGCGCCGGCTCCGTCTCCGCCGTACGGGCGCACGGGCCGGTGGCCGCCACCAGGTGCACGCCCAGCCGCTCACCCTCCCGGGCCACGGCCTCCAGGGCGCGCATCACCGACCCGGCGGCGGGCCGTCCGGTCGAGCCGAGGGCGGGGGAGACCAGGGCGTCCAGGTCGTCGACGACCACGACCAGCCGGGGGAGCGGGGGCGCCGCGGCCTCGGCCTGCCGCCGGGCCCCGCCGGGCCGCAGACGCAGGGTCGAACTGGAGGGGCTGTCGATGTCCCCGGCCCCCGCGCCGACTTCGGCGGTCCGGACGCCCCGGGCCGTCGCCGTGCGCTGGGCGACCATACGGCCCGACAGCTCGCGCCCGGTGTGCCACTCGGTGAAGTCGGACCGCCCCAGCAACTCGGCCCGGCGCTTCAGCTCGGCGCTCAGGGACTGCGCGAACTCCCGCATCCGCACCGGGTCGTGGGCCGTGAGATACGTGGTGACATGCGGGACGTCCGTACACACCCGCAGACCCTCGCCGGGCCCGCCGCCCGCGCCCGGGCCGCCCCGGCCGTCGACCAGCACGATGCCCAGGCGGTCCGGCCGCTCGGCGGCGGCCAGGGACGCGACCGTCGCCCGCAGCAGCTCCGTACGGCCGCTGCCCGGCGGGCCCTCGACCAGCAGATGCGGGCCCTGCACCGCGAGGTCGGCGCAGACCGGGCCGCGCGGCCCGGCGCCCAGCACCGCGCGCACCCGCCCGCCCAGCGCGTCCGCGTCGTCGGCCGCGTCCGCCCAGCGCGCCATCAGCGACGCCGGGGTGGCCCGGGCCAGGCCCAGCTCGTCCAGCAGGCGGGCCGCCTGGGGCAGCGGGGCGGAGACGCGGGGCTGCCGGTCGCCCGCCACGCCGTCCGTGCACAGCGGCGCCAGCGCCCGGGCGAACCGCTCGGCCCAGGCGGGGGAGACGGCGTCGACGGTGGCGATGGTGCCGTGCCCGACGGGTCCGGCCGGCGCGCCGTCACCGCCGGCCCGGGCGACCCGGGTCAGCCGCAGTGCCGTCGCCACGTCCCCGCTGAGCAGCGCGACGGCACCGCACTGCCGGAACGTCGGCGCCACGGAGCAGGCCGCCTCGTAGGTCTCCGTCACCGGCGAGGCGGGGGAGGCGGCGGCCGTCTCGGCCACGCAGAGGACGTGGACGCCGGCCCGGGGGCCCTCCAGCGCCAGCCGCGCGACGGCCTCGCGCAGATCGGCTCCGCCGGGGTCGCCGTCCACGATCAGGACGGTGTACGGGCCGGGGAAGCCGGTCGGTGCGTCGGTACCGGCGTCCTCCTCCCTGGCCCAGGAGGGGCGGCGGGGAGCGGGGACGGAGTGGGTGCGGGGCGTGTCGGCGCCGGTGGACCGAGGGGAGCCGGTGCTCGCCGGGGTGTGCGGCGGCTGCCCGCCGGTCCCCGTGGCACTGCTCCCCGCCTCGTCCGCCAGCTGGTCCTCCAGACGGCGGAGCAGCTCGTCGGTGCGGGCCGCGGCCTGTTCGCGGTCATGGGCGAGAAGCAGACGGCAGTCCTGCCCGTGCCCCGGGCGGACGTGCGGCAGCCAGCCCAGCCAGGACCACTCGGCGGTGCGCTCCTCCAGCGGGCGGGAGCGGTCCGCGGCGATCAGGACGATCTCCAGCGTGTCGGGGGAGTGCAGCGCGGCGAGCTGGGCCAGCACGGCCCGGGCCAGCCCGGCCAGCCGCTCCCGCGGTCCCGCCAGCCCCAGTGCGCCGACCTCACGCAGCCCGGTGGTCACCGGCACGGCTGGCAGCAGGCCCGAGCCGTCCGGCGCCGCCCGGTCGGCCGTACCCAGCCGCACGGCGAGCGCCTCGGGGTGGCCCGGCCCGCGCTCCCACAGCCGGGGCCCGGGGCCCAGGGCCGTCAGCAGCAGCGTCGCCGGGTCCGGCCAGGTCTCCGGCATCCCGGGCACGACGGCCGGGAGCTCCGCCGCGACCACCGCCGCCGACTCGTCCTCGTACGTCCCGCGCGGGTCCGCCGCCTGCTCCCCACGCCCTCCGGCCAGCCGCCGGGCCCACGCCCCGAGCCCGCCACGCCTGCGTGTCCCGGGCGGCACGTCGGTGCCCCGGAGGGGAGTGCCCTTGCGCCCACGACCGGCATGCTCGTCCGGCAACCCCTCACCGCCGCCACCGGCGGGAGTCGCCGGGGCCGGCGCGGAGTGCCGGTCGCTGCCCGGGTGGCGGTGGCCGGTGTCGTGCGCGGCTCCGGCAGGAGGACGGCCGGCGTCGTACGCCGTTCCGGAGCCCGGACGCCGGGTGCCGTACGGCGTCCCGGTGCGCGCACCGTCGGCGTCCGAGGCCGTTTCGCCGAACGCCCCGGCTCCGAAACGGCCCGCGTGTGTGTCCCCCGCACCGCTGCCCGGCTCCGCCGTACGCCGCTGCTGGGGAGCCCGGGGCGTGCCTTCCGGCGGGCCTGTGCGCCTTCCCTGCCCATCCGGGGAGGCGGGCCCAGCCCCAGCGGCCCGCGCCTGCGCGGCGTCTCCGGCCCCCTGCGTACGCGCAGCATCTCCGGCGTCCCGCGTACGCACCTCGCCTCCGGCACTCCGGGAGGGCGCCTCACCCCCGGCACTCCGCGAAGGCGCCTCGTTCCGGCTGCCTTTCGCGTGGGACTCGGCTCCGCTGCCCGGGGGGCGGGTCCCGCTGCCGTGAGCGCGCGCCTGCGGTGCTCCGGCCCCCGCGCCCGCACCCCCGCTCTCGACCCGCGGCGCCCCGCCCTGACCCGGCACCACGGCCTCACCGGAGCCCGGCCCCGGGGCACCGGGCGTGCCCCAGGCCGCCGCGCCGTGGGCGTGATGGGTGGGGCCGGAAGGCGCGACCGGCGCCGGGTCTGCCCCGCGCGCGTGGGACAGGACGTCATCCCCGGCAGGCCCGGGAACGCGCACGTGTCCTTCCCCGTCCGGCGTCGTCTCGACCCGGCCCCCCGGCCCCCCGGCGGGAGCCAGCCGCAGGGCCGACTCGCCGATCCGCAGCAACGCCCCCGGCGCGAAAGGGACCGCGCGGCCGCTCACCCGCGCCCCGTCCAGCGTCGTGCCGTTCGTGGAGTCCAGGTCGGCGACCGAGACGCTTCCGTCCGCGCCCACCGTCACCGCGCAGTGCAGCCGGGAGACGTCCGGGTCGTCGAGGGGCACGTCGGCGTCGGCGGAGCGGCCGACGCGGATCTCACCTCCGTGCAGCAGGTGGACCCCGCCGGCGTCGGGACCGGCGACCACCTGGAGCTGGGCGGGGGCGTCGTCCAGCTCGGGATGCGGCTCGGGCTCGCCCGGCGCCCCCACGGACAGCACCGCACCGTCCGTCAGCGGGGGCTCGCCGAGCGTGCAGCGCTGGGCGTCGAGCCGCTGCTCTCCGGCGTACAGCACCGGCGCGCCCGAGCCGTCGCCGCGGGATACCGCCTGGGCGAGGGCCGACGCCACCGCCGCGAGCGCCGTACCGGCGGGTGCCGTGACCAGGACGTCGCTGCGTGGGGCGCGGTCCCGCGCCGGAGCCGATGCGCCCAGCGGATCTACGACGGTCAGCCGGATCTGCATCGCCGTCAGCGGTCCCTTCTGCCCGGGCGCGGAGTCCCCCCACCCCGCCCCAGCACGTCGGCCAGTAGTGCACGCATCCTCGCACCTGCCACTGACACCGCGCCCCTCGCTCCGGGAAAGGTGATCTTGATTGGTCGGCTCTGCCCGCAAAAGTGCCTGAGAGATGACCCACAGCCGACCGCTTGAGATCAGTCACGTCCGTTATCAGCAACCACAAGACCGAGGTGAGCGTCTTTCCTTCGAACGGGAGTGAGAGCGGATACGTAAGATCCACAGAAAGGCGACACTCCGGTCCTCGGCAACCCGGCACTACAGTGGTCCGGACAGGCCAGCAGGCAAGGCAAGCACCAGGGAGCGCATGACGTGCGGCCGGTAGGCAGCAAGTACCTGCTCGAGGAGCCGCTCGGACGCGGCGCCACGGGCACCGTCTGGCGAGCCCGCCAGCGCGAGACCGCGGGCGCCGAGGCGGCCGTGCCGGGGCAGCCCGGAGAGACCGTCGCGATCAAGGTCCTCAAGGAGGAGCTGGCCAGCGACGCCGACATCGTCATGCGGTTCCTCCGGGAGCGCTCCGTCCTGCTCCGGCTCACCCACCCGAACATCGTCCGGGTCCGCGACCTGGTCGTCGAGGGCGAGCTGCTGGCCCTGGTCATGGACCTCGTCGAGGGCCCCGACCTGCACCGCTACCTGCGCGAGAACGGGCCCTTCACACCCGTCGCGGCAGCGCTGCTCACCGCCCAGATCGCCGACGCGCTCGCCGCCAGCCATGCCGACGGCGTCGTGCACCGCGACCTCAAGCCGGCGAACGTGCTGCTCCAGCAGTACGACGGCCGGATGCACCCGCTGCTGACCGACTTCGGCATCGCCCGACTGGCCGACTCCCCGGGCCTGACCCGCACCCAGGAGTTCGTCGGCACGCCCGCGTACGTCGCGCCCGAGTCCGCCGAGGGCCGCCCGCAGACCTCCGCCGTCGACATCTACGGCGCCGGCATCCTGCTGTACGAGCTGATCACCGGCCGCCCGCCGTTCGCCGGCGGCTCCGCCCTGGAGGTGCTGCACCAGCACCTGAGCGCCGAGCCGCGCCGCCCCTCCACGGTCCCCGACCCGCTGTGGACGGTCATCGAGCGCTGCCTGCGCAAGAACCCCGACGAGCGGCCCAGCGCCGAGAACCTCGCCCGCGGTCTGCGCGTCGTCGCCGAGGGCATCGGCGTGCACGCGAACTCCGCGCAGATCGCCGCCGCCGAGGGCGTCGGCGCGCTGCTGGTGCCCGACCCGGCGCCCGCGCCCGTGCCGGACATGACCGGCGGGGCCGATCCGACCCAGGTCCTCCCGCAGGGCGCGGGCTCCTACGACCCGAACGCCGCGACCAGCGTCATGCCGCACACCGGCGGCCCGGGCGGTGCCGCCGACCCCACCGCCGTGCTGCCCCACCGGGGCGCGGCCGACCCGACCGCCGTCATGCCGCCGGTCCCGCCGGGCTCGCCCGGCCACCCCGGACAGCAGGGCGGCGGGCCCGAGGACCCGCACCCCTGGCAGAACCAGCTGCGAGCGGCCCGCGACCGCAACGAGCAGACGCAGGTCCAGTACCTCGACCCGAACGAGGACCCGCTGCGCCGCCGTCCCCAGCGCCAGGTCGCCCGGCCGCAGCAGCAGCCCCCGCGCCGCCAGGCGCCCCCGCCCGGACCTGGCTACGGCCATCCGCAGCAGCAGCCCCAGCAGTACGCCCCGCAGTCCCCTCAGCCCCAGCGGCCCCAGCCGCCGCAGCGCTATGCCCCGCCCGCGCCGCCGGCCCAGCCCCAGCAGCCGCAGCGGCCCCAGCGCGAGCCCCGGCAGCCGCGGCAGCGCAGCGCCAACCGCATGCGGATTCCTGGGCTCGGCTGCCTGAAGGGCTGTCTCTTCACGATCATCATCCTGTTCGTCGCGGGCTGGCTGATCTGGGAGCTGAGCCCGCTCCAGGAGTGGCTCGGCACCACCAAGGGCTACTGGGACCAGCTCACCGACTGGTTCGGCACGGTGACCGGCTGGATCGAGCAGCTCAGCGGGAGCGGTTCGGGCACGAACTGACCCGAACCACCCTGCGAGGTTGGCGATTTGTCGACACCTGGCGGGTGATTTCCGCCCGGGCGGTGAAGGTTGGCTCCCCGGACGCGTAGTTTTAGGGGGCCTTTCACCATGCCCGCCCGGGTCGCGTGGTCTGGCACCGCGCCTCGCCGCGTTGCCGAAAAGCCCTGGTAGCTCCGCTACGAGGGCTCTCCGGCGCCTTGCGATGCACGGCACCAGACCACGCGACCTGATCGGACGCTCATGGTGAAAGGACCCCTTAGCGACAACACGCGTCGGTAGGAGCAGCCTTGGCACGGAAGATCGGCAGCCGGTACACCGCCCACCAGATCCTCGGGCGGGGCAGCGCCGGCACGGTGTGGCTGGGTGAGGGCCCCGAGGGCCCCGTCGCCATCAAGCTGCTGCGCGAGGACCTGGCGTCCGACCAGGAGCTCGTCGGGCGCTTCGTCCAGGAGCGGACGGCGTTGCTCGGCCTGGAGCACCCGCACGTGGTGTCGGTGCGCGACCTGGTCGTCGATGGCAACGACCTGGCCCTCGTCATGGACCTGGTCCGCGGCACGGACCTGCGGACCCGGCTGGAGCGGGACCGGCGCCTGGCGCCCGAGGCGGCCGTCGCGATCGCGGCGGACATCGCCGACGGGCTGGCGGCCGCGCACGCCGCGGGTGTCGTGCACCGGGACGTGAAGCCGGAGAACGTGCTCCTGGACATGCGGGGCCCGCTCGGCCCCGGCGGCTCCCACCGCGCGCTGCTGACCGACTTCGGCGTGGCGAAACTCATAGACACCCCGCGCCGCACCAAGGCCACGAAGATCATCGGCACGCCGGACTACCTCGCCCCGGAGATCGTCGAGGGCCTGCCGCCGCGCGCCTCAGTCGACATCTACGCCCTCGCCACGGTCCTCTACGAGCTGCTCGCGGGCTTCACCCCCTTCGGCGGCGGCCACCCGGGCGCGGTCCTGCGCCGGCACGTCACGGAGACGGTCGTCCCGCTGCCCGGCATCCCGGACGAGCTGTGGCAGCTGCTCGTGCAGTGCCTGGCCAAGGCCCCGGCCTCCCGGCTGCGGGCCTCGGAGCTCGGCGCACGGCTGCGGGAGCTGCTGCCGATGCTGGAGGGCATGCCGCCGCTGGAGGTGGACGAACCGGACACCGAGTCCGCCGACGAGGCCGACCGCGAGGAGCAGCCCGCCGGACCGGCACCGGCCGAGCGGGCCCGGCGGCGCGGCGCGGTCCCCCTGGTGCCGGGCGCGAAACCAGCCGACTCCAACCGGGACACCCACACCTCGATGCGTGTCCCGGCCCCCGACGAACTGGCCGGCGGCGCCCACGGCACGGCCCGCGCCCCCCGCACCCCGGGCGCCCCCCGCCCCGGCTCGGCCCGCAACCGCGCCGCCACCCGGCGCCGCCGGGTGGCCCTGGGGGCGGGCGCGGTCGCCCTGGCGGCGGCGGTCGGCGTCGGCGCGTGGCTGTCCACGTCGGGCGACGAGGCGAGCAAGCCACCCCAGGACACGAAGAACTCGGCGCCGCAGTCCCCCTGACCCCCGCGGGCGCCCCGGAGCCCGGCGTCCGCGCACCCGTCGGCACCGGCCGCCCGGCGATGGCCGCCGGGCGGAGCCGTTACGCTGGAGGGCGTGGCAGTCGTCGACGTATCCGAAGAGCTCAAGTCCCTCTCCTCGACCATGGAGTCGATCGAGGCCGTTCTGGACCTCGGGAAGATGAGGGCAGACATCGCCGTGCTCGAGGAGCAGGCGGCCGCGCCGTCCCTGTGGGACAACCCCGATGAGGCGCAGAAGATCACCAGCAAGCTGTCCCACCTCCAGGCCGAGGTGCGCAAGGCGGAGGCCCTGCGCGGTCGTATCGACGACCTCGCCGTCCTCTTCGAGATGGCCGAGGAGGAGGACGACCCGGACACCCGTGCCGAGGCCGAGTCCGAGCTCGTCGCCGTCAGGAAGGCGCTGGACGAGATGGAGGTCCGCACGCTCCTGTCCGGCGAGTACGACGCCCGTGAGGCCCTGGTGAACATCCGCGCCGAGGCCGGCGGCGTCGACGCCGCCGACTTCGCCGAGAAGCTCCAGCGCATGTACCTGCGGTGGGCCGAGCAGCGCGGCTACAAGACCGAGATCTACGAGACGTCGTACGCGGAGGAGGCCGGCATCAAGTCGACCACCTTCGCCGTCCAGGCGCCCTACGCGTACGGCACGCTCTCCGTCGAGCAGGGCACGCACCGCCTCGTGCGCATCTCGCCCTTCGACAACCAGGGGCGTCGCCAGACCTCCTTCGCGGGCGTCGAGATCCTTCCCGTGGTCGAGCAGACCGACCACATCGAGATCGACGAGTCCGAGCTGCGGGTGGACGTCTACCGGTCCTCCGGCCCCGGCGGCCAGGGCGTGAACACCACCGACTCGGCGGTGCGCCTCACCCACATCCCCACCGGCATCGTCGTCTCCTGCCAGAACGAGCGCTCGCAGATCCAGAACAAGGCGACGGCCATGAACGTGCTCCAGGCCAAGCTGCTGGAGCGGCGCCGCCAGGAGGAGCAGGCCAAGATGGACGCCCTCAAGGGCGACGGCGGCAACTCCTGGGGCAACCAGATGCGTTCGTACGTGCTGCACCCCTACCAGATGGTCAAGGACCTGCGCACCGAGTGCGAGGTCGGCAACCCCGAGGCCGTTTTCAACGGCGAGATCGACGGGTTCCTCGAAGCCGGAATTCGCTGGCGCAAGCAGCAGGAGAAGTAAGTTTGTCGACAAGGCAACTGCCGACGCCAGGACGGCAGTTGCCTTTTCTGTGCCCGCATGTCTGGGTTTTGCGTCACACTCACACGCTCAGACTCCCGGCATAGCCCCCGTAGTTGGACATGGCGCCCGCAAACGGCCTTGACGTGTCTTTGAAAAATGGGAAGGGTAAAGCGCGGCATGCGTGTCTCTGGGGCGCATGTGAACCGGGGGCCTTCCATCGCAGCTGTCCCCGTCGAGCACAGCCCCGAACGCTGCCTAATGACGATGAGCTACTGGGGGTAGCAACCACATGACGAAGAAGACACGGATCCGTGTCGCGCGGATAGCGGCCGGTGCCGTGATCGCCGCCGGTGCCTCGCTGACCGCCGCGGGTGCCGCATCCGCTCTCGACCTGGGCGTGAACGTCGGCCTCGGTGACACCAGTGTCGGTGTCGGCGTGGGCGTCGGCGGGGAGAACCCGGGTGAGCCGGGTGAGCCCGGTGAGCCGAGCGAGCCGGGTGAACCGTCGGAACCCGGCATCCCGACGGCGCCGAACCCGACCGAGCCGGGCACGCCCACCGAGCCGGGCACCCCGACGGAGCCGGGTACGCCCACTGAGCCGGGCACCCCGACTGAGCCGGGCACGCCGACCGAGCCCACCGACGAGCCGACGGAGCCGACCGACGAGCCGACGGAGCCCACCGAGGATCCGACGAACGGCGGCGGCAACGGCGGCGGCAACAACGCCGACCCCGCCGGTGGCGCATCCACCCAGGACCAGGGCTCCTCGGCCCTGACCGACACCGGCTCGGACAACACTCCGGCGGCGCAGGCCCAGGGCAACGGCGAGGAGCTCGCCGCGACCGGTGCCGCGCAGACCACCTTCCTGGTGGTCGGCGCCGCCACGATGATCGCCGGCGGTGTCGGCTTCCGTCTGCTGCCGCGTCTCGTGGCCGGACGCGGCGGAGCTGTCGCCTGACAGTAGCCGCGTCCGTACGGACCGCCAGTACAGCGCGAGACCGAGGGCCCGGAGCGTCACGCTCCGGGCCCTCGGCCTCGTCTCAGGGCTGTGACGCCGTTACGCGGTCTGGTGCGCCAGGAGCGCCACGGCCGCGATCAGGACCGTCAGCAGGGCGATCAGCGCCATCGGGTTCAGGTTCACGAAGAAGTTCCCCTGCTGCAGGCGCTCGCGGTTCGCGCGGCACACGGGGCACCGGCCCTCGCTCACGGGGGCCGCACAGTTCGCGCACACCAACCGGTCGTACGTCATGCGCTTGCCCTCCTTGCGACGGTTCCACGTCTCCAACGTGTGGGGGGACGGGAATGTTCCCCCCTCCACTTTGCCAGGTTCCTCCGGAGGGTGCGCGGCTCGCTCCCGAAGGGGTGGTCGCACGGGGTCCCGCGGCTGCGGGCCGTGGGGGGAGCGCGCAGCTCCCCGCGCCCCCGAGGTGCGTACAAAACGGCACATCGGATGCGCAACCGCGACCGGTGACTGCGGCCCCCTACCCGATTCGCGTATGGTCACGCTCATCTACCCCCGGCGACCCGTGGTGCATCCGTGATCCGATTCGACAATGTCTCCAAGGTCTACCCCAAGCAGACCCGCCCCGCCCTCAGGGATGTCTCCCTGGAGGTCGAGAAGGGCGAGTTCGTGTTCCTCGTGGGGTCCTCCGGCTCCGGAAAGTCCACCTTCCTGCGGCTGATCCTCCGCGAGGAGCGGTGCAGTCACGGGCAGGTGCACGTGCTGGGCAAGGACCTCGCCCGCCTCTCCAACTGGAAGGTGCCGCAGATGCGGCGCCAGCTGGGGACGGTGTTCCAGGACTTCCGCCTGCTGCCGAACAAGACGGTCGGCGAGAACGTCGCCTTCGCGCAGGAGGTCATCGGCAAGTCGCGCGGTGAGATCCGCAAGTCCGTGCCGCAGGTGCTCGACCTCGTCGGGCTCGGCGGCAAGGAGGACCGGATGCCCGGCGAGCTGTCGGGTGGTGAGCAGCAGCGCGTCGCCATCGCGCGGGCCTTCGTCAACCGGCCGAAGCTGCTCATCGCCGACGAGCCCACCGGCAACCTCGACCCGCAGACCTCCGTCGGCATCATGAAGCTGCTCGACCGCATCAACCGGACGGGCACGACCGTGGTGATGGCCACGCACGACCAGAACATCGTCGACCAGATGCGCAAGCGCGTCATCGAACTGGAGAAGGGCCGCCTCGTCCGCGACCAGGCCCGCGGTGTCTACGGCTACCAGCACTGACCCCGCACCCGAGATCCACGGAAAGGCATAACCAGTCGCCATGCGCGCCCAGTTCGTCCTGTCGGAGATCGGAGTCGGTCTCCGCCGCAACCTGACGATGACCTTCGCGGTCGTCGTCTCCGTCGCCCTGTCGCTCGCCCTGTTCGGCGGGTCGCTCCTGATGAGCGACCAGGTCAACACCATGAAGGGCTTCTGGTACGACAAGGTCAACGTCTCGATCTTCCTCTGCAACAAGAGCGACGCCGAGTCGGACCCCAACTGCGCCAAGGGCGCGGTGACCGACGACCAGAAGAAGCAGATCAAGGCCGACCTCGCCGAGATGGCGGTCGTCCAGACGGTCACGTACGAGTCGCAGGACCAGGCGTACAAGCACTACAAGGAGCAGTTCGGCGACTCCCCGCTGGCCAGCTCCCTCACGCCGGACCAGATGCAGGAGTCGTACCGCATCAAGCTGAAGGACCCGGAGAAGTACAAGGTCATCGCCACCGCCTTCAACGGCCGGGACGGCGTGCAGTCCGTGCAGGACCAGAAGGAGACCCTGGACAACCTCTTCAAGCTGCTGGAGGGCATGAACTGGGCCGCACGCGCGGTGATGGCGCTGATGCTGGTCGTCGCGCTGATGCTGATCGTCAACACGGTGCGCGTCTCGGCGTTCAGCCGCCGGCGTGAGACCGGCATCATGCGCCTGGTGGGCGCCTCCGGCTTCTACATCCAGGCGCCGTTCATCATGGAGGCCGCGGTCGCCGGACTCATCGGCGGCACCCTGGCGTGCACCTTCCTGCTGGTCGCGCGGTACTTCCTCATCGACCACGGACTGGCCCTGGCCGACCAGCTCACACTGATCAACTTCATCGGCTGGGACGCCGTCCTGACGAAGCTGCCGCTCATCCTCGCGACGAGCCTCCTGATGCCCGCGTTGGCCGCGTTCTTCGCGCTGCGCAAGTACTTGAAGGTGTGACGCATACCAAGAGGGGCCGTACGGTCAACAGGCCGTACGGCCCTTCCGCTTGTCCTAGACTCACCGGCATGTCAGGTCGTGACCCGTTCTGTCAGCCCCGCCGAATCCGCCGCGGGGCCGCCCTGACCTTGGTGTTCGCGAGCGTGCTCGTCGCCGGTGCGGCCACCGGGGCGTTGCCGCAGGCCGACCGGAAGTCCGCGCCGGGCCAGGCTCGTTCGGCCGTCCCGGCCGGGCGCCACGCGGACGTCACCAAGGCGGCCGAGGAGGCCATGGCCGACGGCAAGTCCCCGATGGAGGCCGCGAAGCGCGCCGTCAGCCGCAGCGGGGACCGCTGGGGCGCCGTCTACTCCGAGGGCGAGTACGAGGAGTTCCAGGACGCCCTCGACGGCCGGTACACCGGCGTCGGCCTGTGGGCCCGCAGCGAACGGGACGGCCGTATCGAGGTGACGAAGGTGCGCGCCGGCTCACCCGCGGCGACCGCCGGCATCCGCGCCGGGGACCTGCTGCGCAGCGTCGACGGTGAGAAGACCGACGGGCGGCCCGTCACGGAGGTCGTCTCCTTACTGCGCGGGGACGCCACCGACGCCCCCGCCGGGACCACCGTCCGCCTCGGCCTGGAACGCGGCACCCGCGCGTGGACCGAGACCCTGCGCCGAGCCCAGCTGTCCACGGAGCCGGTCACCGTTCGGGAACTCGCCGGCGAGGTCACCCTCATCGAGGTCGACACCTTCACGAAGAACTCCGGCGACCAGGTCCGCGAAGCCGTCCGGCAGGCCCCGCGCGGCGCCGGGATCGTCCTCGACCTGCGCGGCAACTCCGGCGGCCTGGTCGCCGAGGCCGTCGCGGCCGCCTCCGCCTTCCTCGACGCCGGCCTCGTCGCCACCTACGACGTCGACGGCGAACAGCGCGCCCTGCACGCCGAGCCCGGCGGCGACACGACCAGACCCCTGGTCGTCCTCGTCGACGGCGGGACCATGAGCGCGGCCGAACTCCTCACCGGCGCCCTGCAGGACCGCGGACGGGCGCTCGTCGTGGGCTCCCGCACCTTCGGCAAGGGCTCGGTCCAGATGCCGAGCCGGCTGCCCGACGGCTCCGTCGCGGAGCTCACCGTCGGGCACTACCGCACCCCCTCCGGCGGCGGGGTCGACGGCCGGGGCATCACGCCCGACCTGGACAGCGACGAGGACGCCCTGCAGCGGGCCGAGGCCGTACTGCGCGGCCTGACCGGCCCCTCGTAAACGACTTCCCGGGAGCCCCCTCCGTAGTGCGAAAATGGTCGGCACTATGGCTAAGGAAAAAGGGCGCAAGATGATCGCGCAGAACAAGAAGGCGCGGCACGACTACCTCATCATCGACACCTACGAGGCCGGTCTGGTCCTCACCGGGACCGAGGTGAAGTCGCTGCGCCAGGGACGGGCGTCGCTGGTCGACGGCTTCGTGCAGATGGACGGGCACGAGGCGTGGCTGCACAACGTGCACGTGCCGGAGTACAGCCAGGGCACGTG
The DNA here is from genome assembly GCF_055578235.1 of Streptomyces sp. NPDC033136. NCBI lineage: Bacteria > Bacillati > Actinomycetota > Actinomycetes > Kitasatosporales > Streptomycetaceae > Streptomyces > Streptomyces sp. NPDC033136. Next base: position 452,566 of record NZ_JBVIPD010000004.1, on the reverse strand, counting down.
GACCAACCACAGCGCCCGCCGCAAGCGGAAGCTGCTGCTGCACCGCGAGGAGATCGACAAGCTGGAGTCGAAGTCGGGCGAGACGGGCCACACCATCGTGCCCCTCGCGCTGTACTTCAAGGACGGCCGCGCCAAGGTCGAGATCGCGCTGGCGAAGGGCAAGAAGGAGTACGACAAGCGGCAGACGCTCCGCGAGAAGCAGGACCGCCGGGAGACCGAGCGGGCGATCTCGGCGGTGCGCCGCAAGGCCCGGGGGTAGGGCGGACCGGCCGCCGGGAATACGGTGGCATCGTCGGGCGTTGGTCACGTACGATGGCATCTGCACCTCACAGCGGCGGGTGCGAGCCCCCTCCGCGGGGGATTGAAAAAACAACATGGGGATGATCGGTTTCGACAGCGGCTGTCGAAGCAGGGGAAGCGTGTCGAGGAAGCGGCCATGATCTCGTAAACCACAGGCCGAAAAAAATAATCGCCAATTCCAAGCGATCCATCTCCCAGGGCGAGCTCGCCCTCGCTGCCTGATCTTCAGGTAGCGAGCAGCGGCTCCCCTACTTAAGGGAGTGTCAGCCCGGGGGTGTTCCCGACCCGGATCCTGGCATCATTCAGGGAACTAAACCTTGATCCCGGTCACGGGGTGAAGAGGGAAACCACACAGTGACTGGGCCCGTCGGAGACTTGTCGGCGTGATCTCCGGGGCCGAGAAAAGCACAGCCGACTGCACACGGAGAAGCCCTGGTTCCACACCGTTGGACGCGGGTTCGATTCCCGCCATCTCCACTCATCCCATGTGGGCGAAGGCCCCGTCGCTTCCGAGCGGCGGGGCCTTCGTCATGCCTGACGTGTGCCGGCCCGCTCCGTCAGGCGCGGCGGCAGCAGGGTCGTCTGCGGCACGGGAGCGCCGGACAGCTTCCGCATCAGCAGGTCCACCGCCCGGGCGCCCAGCTCCGCCGACGGCAGGGTGACGGAGGTGACCGGGACACCGGTCGTCGTCGTGAGGTCGTCGGGGCCGATGGCGGTGATCGACAGTTCGGCGGGGATCCGCAGGCCGAGCTGTAGGAAGGCCTGGATCAGCGGCTCCAGGAGGGGCTCGTTGTGGACGACCAGGCCCGTCGGGGACGGGTGCGCGCCCAGGAGCCGCTCCGCCAGGCGCCGGGCGGCGTCCGGGCCCGGCTCGCTCGGGTGCACGGAGGACACCAGCCGGTGACGGTCGGCCGCGGCCGTGAAGCCCTCGACCAGGTGGTGGGCGAAGGCGGTCCTGCGCAGATAGACCGCCGGGGGCGAGCCGACCAGCGCGACCGTGCGGTGGCCCAGCCCCGCCAGGTGGTTCACGCACACCTCGCCCGCGGCGCGGAAGTCGAGGTCGACGCAGGTCAGACCGCGCGGTTTCGCCGGGACGCCGATCAGGACCGAGGGCCGGGCCAGGGAGCGCAGGACGGGCAGGCGCGGGTCGTGGAGTTCGACGTCCGTCAGCAGCAGCGCGTCCACCGAGGCCGTCTCCGTGGCGCGGTCCAGGGACTGATCGCCCTCCTCCTGGGTGAGGAGCAGGACGTCGTGGTCATGGCCACGGGCCGCCGTCACCACCGACCCCGCCACCTGCATCACCACCGGTACGTGCACACCGGGCCGGAGCGGCGCCAGCAGCGCCAGGACGTTCGGCTTGCCGGCCAGGGCGCGGGCGCCCGCGTGGGGGCGGTAGCCCAGGTCGCGGACGGCGGCCTCGACACGGCGCCGGGTCTCGTCGGAGATCGGGCGCTTGCCGCTCAGCGCGTAGGAGACGGTGCTGGGGGAGACCCCGGCCCGTCGTGCCACGTCCGTGATCCTGACCATCAGGCCGGCTCCAGCTCCAGCGTCAGGGAACCGGTTCCGGGCGCGGCCTCAGCCGCGCGCCCGCCCGCGGCCAGACTCCAGGACGCCGCCGGGTCACCGCAGGACGCCCGGAGGGTGCCCCCCTCGCGCACCACCGTGAAGGTCACGTCCCCGACCGGCACCGTCACCTCGTCCCCGGGCCGCAGGCCGTACGCCCTAAGCGTCACCCCGTCGGCGTGGCCGTAGTCCGGCCGGTCGTCCCGCGCGCCGACCGGGATCACCGCGCCCGGTCGGACCAGGAGCGGCACGCTGGTGAAGTCGTGCCGCTCGCGTACCCAGCGCGGGCCCGTCACCGTCTCGCCGGTGAGGAAGTGCGTCCAGGTGCCCTCGGGGACGTAGTACGTGACGTCGCCCTCGTCGCTGAACACCGGCGCGACCAGCAGGTCCGGGCCGAGCATGTACTGCCGTTCCAGGTGCGCGCAGCCCGGGTCGTCCGGGAACTCCAGCACCATCGCCCGCATCATCGGCACGCCCTCGGTGTGGGCGGTGCGGGCCGTCTCGTACAGGTAGGGCATGAGGCGCAGCTTCAGCCGGGTGAAGTGGCGGGCGACCTCGACCGACTCCTCGTCGAACAGCCAGGGGACCCGGTAGGAGTCGCTGCCGTGCAGGCGGCTGTGCGAGGAAAGCAGGCCGAAGGCCAGCCAGCGCTTGAACAGGGCCGGGGTCGGGGTCCCCTCGAAGCCGCCGATGTCGTGGCTCCAGAAGCCGAAACCGGACAGGCCGAGGGACAGCCCGCCCCGCAGCGACTCCGCCATCGACTCGTACGTCGCCTCGCAGTCACCGCCCCAGTGCACGGGGAACTGCTGGCTGCCCGCCGTCGCCGAGCGGGCGAAGAGGACGGCCTCCTCCTCGCCGCGGTGCTTGCGCAGCACCTCGAAGACCGTGCGGTTGTACAGGTACGTGTAGTAGTTGTGCATCCGCTCCGGGTCGGAGCCGTCGGACCAGGTCACATCGACCGGCACCCGTTCGCCGAAGTCGGTCTTGAAGCAGTCGACGCCCTGCGCGAGCAGCGCCTCCAGCTTGGCGGCGTACCAGTCGCGGGCGGCCGGGGAAGTGAAGTCGACCAGGGCCATGCCGGGCTGCCACATGTCCCACTGCCAGACGCTGCCGTCCGGGCGCCTCAGCAGGTGCCCGAGCGCCTTGCCCTCGGCGAAGAGCGGGGAGCGCTGGCCGATGTACGGGTTGATCCAGACACTGACGCGCAGGTCACGGTCCTTCAGCCGGGCCAGCATGCCCTCCGGGTCGGGGAACACCCGCGGATCCCACTGGAAGTCGCACCACTGGAACTCGCGCATCCAGAAGCAGTCGAAGTGGAAGACGGAGAGGGGGAGCCCCCGCTCCCCCATGCCCTCGATGAAGGACGTCACCGTCTCCTCGTCGTACGAGGTCGTGAAGGACGTCGACAGCCACAGCCCGAACGACCAGGCGGGCGGCAGGGCCGGGCGGCCGGTCAGGGCCGTGTACTTGCGCAGGATCTCCTTCGGAGTGGGGCCGTGGATGACGTAGTACGTCAGCTCCTGTGTCTCCGCGCTGAACTGCACCCGGGAGACGACCTCCGAGGCGACCTCGAAGGACACCTGGCCCGGGTGGTCGACGAAGACGCCGTAGCCCGCGTCCGTGAGGAAGAACGGCACGTTCTTGTAGGCCTGTTCGCTGCACGTGCCGCCGTCGGCCTGCCAGATGTCGACGACCTGCCCGTTCTTCACCAGCGGGCCGAAGCGCTCACCGAGGCCGTAGACGGACGTGCCGACCTTCAGGACCAGTTGTTCACGCAGGTAGTGCGCGCCGGAGTCGTCCCGCATGATGCCCGTGTTCTTGTGGCCGCTGCTGGTGAGCGTGCGGCCGCGGGCCAGGAACTCGACGTGCCAGGGGCCGCCGCGGGCCAGCCGGACCGACAGGTCGCCCGAGGTCAGGGTCGCGTGCTCGTCGTCGTACGCGATGTGCGGGCTGGTCCGCGATGCCGTGAGCTCGAACGCGGGGCGCCGGGGCTCGCCGCCCGTGAAGTGCGTCAGGGTCAGGCCGATGACGCCGGGCATGGGGGTGTGCGCCCTGACCGTCATGACGGGGCCGGTCATCAGGTCGCCGCGGGAGCGGACGGGCCGGGTCGGGGCGTGGATCTCCAGGATGCCGTCCGACTCGGTGACGTCGAGGACCTGGGCGGGGTGGGCCGCGGTGACGCCCTCGCGCAGGAGCCAGTAGCCGTCGGTGAACTTCATGTGGGGGTCCCTACTTCCCGGCGCCCTGACGTCGAAGCGCTTCGACGATCGAACGTATGCGGGGTGCGTGAGGGCGTCAATGGGGTGGGATGGGATCGGTGAAGCGGTTCGATGACCCGCGCGGGGGTGGGGCCAGGGGCAGGGACAGAGCCAGGGCCACGGCAGCCGCCGTCACCGGGACGCCGTAGCCCGCCGCCGGCGACAGGTGCTCCACCGTCCAGCCGCCGAGCGCGCTGCCGCAGGCGATGCCGCCGAGCAGGCCGGTCACGGCGAGGGTCATGCCCTCGTTGAGCCGGCCCTCGGGGGTGCGATGCTGGACCAGCGTCATGGTGGTGACCATGGTCGGGGCCGTCGCCATCCCGGCAACCAGCAGCGCGGCGGCCAGAAGCGGGAGCGAGCCGGTGAGGGTGGCGGCGAGCCACGGCAGGGTCAGCAGCGCCGCCATCGCGGCCACGCACCACGGCATGCGGGACGCGGCCGGACCGGTGAGCTTCGCCGTGCCGTAGAGCAGCCCGGCCGCGCAGGAGCCCGCCGCCTGGAGCGCGAGCACGACGCCGGCCGCCGACTGCTGTCCCCGGGCGTCGGCGAACGCCAGGGTGACGACCTCGGTCGCGCCGAAGACGCCGCCTGTGGCCAGGCAGACCGCGAGCAGCGGGGCCATGCCGGGGGCGCGCAGCGGTGCCTTGCCGGGTATGAGTGCGCGGACCGGCGGCTCCGTCGCACGCCGGGTGGTGAACAGGACCATGCCCGTCAGCAGCAGCACCGCGCCCGCCAGGGTGCCCGCCTCCGGGAAGAACGTGCCGCACAGGAACGCCGCGAGCACCGGGCCCAGCATGAAGCACAGTTCGTCCGCGGCCTGCTCGAAGGAGTTCGCCGTGTGCAGGGCCTTCGGGTCGCCGGCCAGCAGATGTGCCCAGCGGGCCCGGGACATGCCGCCGGTGTTGGGGGTCGTGGCGGTGGCGGCGTAGGAGGCGAACAGGGTCCAGTCCGGGGCGTCGTGGCGGACGCACAGCAGCAGGGCGAGGGAGCCGAGGAAGGCGATCACCGTGGCGGGCAGGGCCACCCGGGCCTGGCCGTGCCGGTCGACGAGCCGCGCGGTCCACGGCGCGACCACCGCGGTCGCCGCGAGCCCCGTCGCCGTGACGGCACCGGCGAGGGCGTACGAGCCCCGTGTCCCGGCGATCATGATGACCGCGCTGACGCTGAACATGCCCATCGGCAGCCGTGCGATCAGGTTCCCGGCGGTGAACGCGCGGGCGCCCGGCAGGCGGAACAGGCGGCGGAACGGGGCGAGTCGAGGCATGTGGCCACCGTCGCCCGGCCGTGATCAGGCCGTCCAACACCTGTTCCGTGCGGACTCACGCACCCGGGTTGTAGGACGGCCGAAACGTCCCGGCCGAAAACATTCGCTCCTTGTTCTTCATACAGAGATATGGAGAGTTCCTGATGGTCCTCACGGTGCGTGGAAAAGATGCTCATTCGGGAAAATCCTTCACCCGTTTGCCGCGCATCCGCCGAAGTGGGCCGACGGTTAGTTGGTACATGACCGAGGCGACCAGGAAAGACGGCTGGGCGGTAACGCTCGGCCCGTACACCTACATTCCCGCTCCAGCGCACTCGCCGGCCACCGTCAACGGCATGCTCACCAGGGGCGGTTGCCCGGTCACGCTGCAGGTGACCGAGTCGGTGCTGCGAGATTTCATCGACGCGATGAGCGTGCTGGAAAAGGATCTCGCCCGACGGTGGATCAGCGCGACGGATCGGCCCGCTTTCGCTCTTGCGGAATAGCGGGCCGCGTCATGTACGACAATGGAATCGAGGGCACCGGCCGGCATCGGGCCCCGGCCAGGGATTTCGTCACCCCGCTGACGCCGCCGGACCCGACCTGGGACCCGGCCGAGGAACTGGCGTTCATTCTCGAGGAGGCCCTCGGGGAGCAGGCGGCGCGGATCCCCGCCCCCCGTGACGATCCACCGCCGCCCGCGGATCCGGCCCCGGACGTCCACATGCGGCGGCTGCAGGACATCACCGAGGAGCTGCCGCCCGTGCGGGAGGTCCCCCGGCGCCACCGCAGGGTCCGCACCCGCAAGGCCTCGGGCCTGCTCCGCATCACCAGCTTCCTCGTCGCCGCCCTGGCGGGCGTCATCGCCTCCGCGGTGAGCCTCCTGAGCGGCATGGTCGCCTACGACCCCCTGCGCCTGGTCGCCGTGTCCCCCGCGGAGAGGAGCCTGTGCACCTGGTGGCCCCTGCTCGTGTACGGGCCCTGGCTGGTGGCCTCCCTGTCGGTGCTGCGGGCCGCGCTGCACCAGCGCCGTGCCGTGCACTCCTGGTGCGTGGTCGTGGTGTTCTCGTGCGTCGCCGTGCTCCTGTGCGTCGTCCAGGCGCCCAGGACGGTCCTCGGCACCGCGGCGGCGGCCCTGCCCGGGGTCGCGGCCCTGGCTTGCTTCCAGCAGGTCGTCCGGCAGATCACCCTGACCCGGCCGCCCCTGCGGTCGGCACCGCGGCACCGAGTCGGGCAGGCTCCGGCGACCGCCGGTACGGACGCCGCGACGGGTGAGGGCGAGACCCCTCGGAAGGCCACCGGCCCCTGAACTACCGGGGCGCAGGCTGCCGGAGGTCACCGGCTCAGAGCGGCTCAGAGCGGCTCAGAGCATCCGGACCGCAGACCGCCGGTGGTCACCGGCCCCGGGCTCCCGGTGCGATGGCCACCGGAGGCCACCGGCCCCGAATTACCGGACCGCGGACCACCGGAGGCAGCCAGCCCCCGGGCTCCTGGACCGCGGACCACCGGCGGTCACCGGCCCCGGGCTCCCGTACCGCCGTCCGCTGTAGGTTCACGGCATGCCCGCCCACCTCGACCCCCGCCTCCTGCGTGGCTTCGTCACCGTCGCCGAGGAGCTGCACTTCAGCCGTGCCGCAGTGCGTCTCCACGTGGCCCAGCAGGCGCTCAGCCGGGACGTGCGGCGGCTGGAGCGGGAGCTCGGCGCCGAGCTGTTCGTGCGGACCACCCGGCAGGTGACGCTCACACCCGACGGGGAGCGGCTGCTGCCGTACGCGCGTCGCGTGCTGCGGGCGCAGGACGAGCTGCTCGCCGCCTTCGACCAGGCCCGGCCCCTGCTGGTCGACCTCAACTCCCCGGGCCTGGTCACCGCCCGCCGTGTGCTGCACCGGGCGCGGGACCTCGCCCCGGGCCTGGAGCTGATGGCCCGTTACGAGAGCGGCCTGACCGGAGCCGCCGGCGAGCTGCTCACGGGCCGGCTGGACGCGTCGTTCGGCCGGTTCGCCGGGCTGGACCCGGCGCTGCGGGCCGGGCTCGACCACCAGCCCGTGCGGTACGAGCCGATGGCGGTCGTGCTGCCCGAGGACCACCGGCTGGCCGCGCTGGAGGCGGTGCCGCTCGCCGAGCTGGCCGGCGAGACCGTCTACGCGGGCGCCGGGAATCCGCGCACGCCGGAGTGGACCGGCCTCGCCCGGCTGCTGTTCGAGGGACGGGGAATCGAGATCGCGCCACCCGCGCCGATGGCCGTCGGAGAGGAGGAGTTCCAGCGGGTCATGGCCGGAACGCGCAACCCGGTCCTGGCCGTGGTGGGGTTCCCGGCCCTGCCGTCGACGGTGTCCCGGCCGCTGGTCGACCCCGTTCCGCTGTCTCCTGTGTCCCTGGTGTGGCGCAGGGGCCTGAGCCACCCCGGGTTCGACGCGCTGCGACGGGCGGCGGCGGATCTCGCGGCGGAGGAGGGCTGGCTGCGGCGGCCCGCCGGGGGGTGGGTCCCGGCCGCCGACGATGTCCTGATGGTGTCCCACCGCTGACACGATTCGACACCGGCCAAACACGAAACCTCCGCGTGCGCTACATTCGACGCCTGAGCACGGTGTGGTAATAGGGGGGCGCTCGGACGGGTGGGGGCCCGGTCCGACGACGGGTGCTCAGGTCGAACGCGCACCTGAACCATCCCTGTGGGGGGAAGTGCGTGCGCGTGAAAAAGTGGCGAGAAGACGCCCAACCCGAATGGCCCGAGGCCGCCACGGCCACCGGGGAACTCCCAGCGGACGCCAGAGCCGGCGACCGGAGAGCCAGCCGGTTCTTCGCCGACGGCGACGTTCGGACGACCAGCCTCCGGCTGCCCGCCGGGACGGAGATACTGCGCGGCATCCCCCGGCAGAGCGAGGGCGAGGCCGATTCGCTCGCCTCGGACCCCGGTCCCCGGCCGGCGGTCCGCGATCCCTGGCGGGAGCACGAGGAAGCCGGCCCGGCCGGGCAGGACCCCGGCTCCGCCGAGCACACCCACGACCCGCACGAGGTCACCGTCCAGCTCGACGCCGTCCAGCTCGGGGACGGGTTCCTCCAGCAGGTCAAGGAAGGCCCCGGCGCCGAGGCGGCCGCCGACCGGCCCGTCTTCGTCGACGAGTCCGGCCGCCGCAGCCGCCGCCTGCGCCGGATCGGCATGGTCATAGCCCTGGCCTGCGGGGTCTACGCCGTCGTCATCGTCACCACCCTGCTGTCGGGCAACTCCAACGCGCCCTGGCTGCCCGTGCCCAGCAAGAAGGAGGGCCAGCCCGCCGGGCAGGTCGACACCCCGCCGCTGCCCACGGAGTCGGCACCGACGGCCGGCACCGGCGCCACCGCGCCGGGCAGCGCGCCGGCGACCGGCGAGGCCACGGTGCCCGCGGCCGACCGACCCAGCGCCGTCGCCCCCGGTGTCACCGCGGACCCCGGCCTCCCAGGCACCTCCGCCGAGCCCTCGCCGACCGCGATCCGGACCAACCCGAAGCCGGGCACCGTCGACACCGACCCGACCCCGAGCAGACCGGCGGACCCGCCGGCCACTCCGGCCACCGACCCCACGCCGACGGTCGACCCCACGCCCGAGCCGACCGTGACCACGGACCCCGGCGTCGACGACGACACGGGCACGGTCGCCGAGGGCCCGGCCGAGCCACAGCCCGTGGCGGAGACGCCCGCCGCCTAGGGCCTGTTGCGAAAGTGCCGCCTGCCGCGCGACGCCCGGCACGCTCCCCCGAGCTCTTCGAGCAGGGGGACCCCCACTCGCCGCACCGGCCGAAAGCCCGTCTACGTATGAGGGCTTCCGGGCGGCACGCCGAGAGCAGGCACCGGACGCCGCGCGGCCGCCCTCCGGGCGACGACGCCACGTTCGCAACAGGCCCCGGCCCGGGCCACCACCCATCGCACGACCAGGTGTGCTCCGCACGCCGCGCAACCGTGCCCGTCACACCGCATGCCCGCTTCCGGCCGGCGGGAGAGGCCGTCAGGCGGCCTTCACCGGGCCCGTCACACCGCATGCCGCGTCACCGTCCCCGTAACACCCGCTCACCGCACCACCCGGAGTACCACCACCCATGGCATCCCGTACCCGCCGTTCCGGGCCCGCGCCTGGAGCCCCCGGCGGCTCCAGGCGCCGGCGTCTGCCCATGCGACTGCTGCTGCCCCTGCTCCTTCTCGTCGCCCTGATGGCGATGCTCATGCTGCGCGGATACGTGCACAGCGAGATCCTCGCCGACCACCGGGTCGGGCCGCCCGCGGCGAACGACCGCGTCCCCAAGGACATCCTGGAGGGCGGACCCGTCATCGACACCCGCAACGGGAAGCCGACCACCCTGGGGCTCCCGGACCGCGAGCTGGTCCTGACCTTCGACGACGGGCCGGACCCGACGTGGACGCCGAAGGTCCTCGACGTGCTGGAAAGGCACGACGCCCACGCCGTCTTCTTCATCACCGGCACCATGGCCTCGCGTCACCCGGACCTCGTCCAGCGCATGGTCGACGAGGGCCACGAGATCGGGCTGCACACCTTCAACCACCCGGACCTGTCGTTGCAGAGCAGGAGCCGTATCGACTGGGAACTGTCCCAGAACCAGCTCGCGCTGGCCGGGGCGGCCGGCATCCGCACCTCGCTGTTCCGCCCGCCGTACTCGTCGTTCGCCCAGAACATGGACAACAGGTCCTGGCCGGTCACCGAGTACATCGGCAGCAAGGGCTACATCACCATCGTCAACGACACCGACAGCGAGGACTGGCGCCGGCCCGGGGTCCAGAAGATCATCAGCAATGCCATGCCGAAGGGCGGCGAGGGCGCCATCGTGCTGATGCACGACTCCGGCGGAGACCGCTCCCAGACCGTGGCCGCGCTCGACCGGTACATCACCGGGCTGAAGGACAAGGGCTACCGCTTCCACACCCTCACCGCCGCCCTGGAAGCCCCCAGCGCGCACACCCCGGTCGCCGGGCTGGACGCCGTGAAGGGCGAAGCGTGGGTCTTCCTGGTGCAGGCCTCCGAGAAGACGACCGGGGTCCTCGTCGCAGGGCTCGCCGTCGTCGGCGTGCTGGTCTTCGGGCGTCTCGGGCTGATGCTGATCCTTTCCGTCGCGCACGCCCGCCGGGTCAGGCGCCGGGACTTCCGCTGGGGGGAACCCGTCACGGAACCGGTCTCCGTCCTCGTGCCCGCCTACAACGAGGCCAAGTGCATCGAGCAGACCGTCCGTTCCCTGGTCGCCAGCGACCACCCCATCGAGGTGCTGGTCATCGACGACGGCTCCACCGACGGCACCGCGCGCATCGTCGAGAACCTCGGCCTGCCCGGCGTACGCGTCGTCCGCCAGCTCAACGCGGGCAAGCCCGCCGCCCTCAACCGGGGGATCGCCAACGCCCGGTACGACCTGATCGTGATGATGGACGGCGACACCGTCTTCGAGCCGGCCACCGTCCACGAACTCGTCCAGCCCTTCGGCGACCCCCGTGTGGGCGCCGTCGCCGGCAACGCCAAGGTCGGCAACCGGGACTCGCTCATCGGCGCCTGGCAGCACATCGAGTACGTCATGGGCTTCAACCTCGACCGGCGCATGTACGACGTGCTGCGCTGCATGCCGACCATCCCGGGCGCGGTCGGCGCGTTCCGGCGCAGCGCCCTGGAGCGCGTCGGCGGCATGAGCGACGACACCCTCGCCGAGGACACCGACATCACCATGGCCATGCACCGCGACGGCTGGCACGTGGTGTACGCGGAGAAGGCCCTCGCCTGGACGGAGGCCCCCGAGTCGGTCCAGCAGCTGTGGTCCCAGCGCTACCGCTGGTCGTACGGCACCATGCAGGCCATCTGGAAGCACCGCCGGGCCCTCGTCGAACACGGCCCCTCCGGACGCTTCGGCCGGGTGGGCCTGCCACTGGTGTCGATGTTCATGGTCGTGGCGCCGCTGCTGGCTCCGCTGATCGACGTGTTCCTGCTGTACGGGCTGGTGTTCGGCCCGACCGAGAAGACCATCGGCGCGTGGCTGGGCGTCCTCGCGGTGCAGGGCGTGTGCGCGGCCTACGCGTTCCACCTCGACAAGGAGCGCATGACCCACCTGATCTCGCTCCCGCTGCAGCAGCTCCTCTACCGCCAGCTCATGTACGTCGTCCTGCTCCAGTCCTGGATCACCGCCCTCACCGGCGGCCGGCTGCGCTGGCAGAAGCTGCGGCGCACGGGCGCGGTGGGCCTGCCCGGGGCCGGTACCGCCGCGCCCCAGCAGCAGAGGGACGGGAGGCCGGTCGGATGACCACTCCTCCCGTGACCGAGGCTCCGCGGCAGACGGAGCTGGCCCCTTCCGGACGGCCCGGACGCGACCGGTACTTCGACCTGCTGCGGGCCCTCGCGCTGTTCCGTGTCGTGCTGTACCACCTGACGGGCTGGGCCTGGCTGCCGCTGCTGTTCCCGTCGATGGGCGTGATGTTCGCGCTCGCCGGGAACCTCATGGCCCGCTCGCTGAAGCGCCCGCCCGTCCAGGTGATCCGCGGCCGGCTGCGCCGGCTGCTGCCCCCGCTGTGGCTGCTGGGTGTCGTCGGCGTGACCGGCATGGTCCTGCAGGGCTGGGGGCCGGGTGCGGACGGGCACCCCGGCTGGTGGTGGCTCCATCTCACCTTCTGGATCGTGCCGTTCAGCGACCCGCCGTACGCCGAGGGGCTGCCCGGCGTGTCCGGCGTCATCGGCGAGAACTGGGCGGTCGACCTCGCGGGCCCGCTGTGGTACATCCGCGCCTACCTCTGGTACGTCCTGCTGTCGCCGCTGCTGCTGAAGGCCCTGCGCGCCCTGCCGGCCGTCACGCTTCTCGCGCCGATCGTCCTGGCCGTCGCCTTCGAACAGGGCTGGCTCACGCTGCCCGGCGAGCGGGTCCCCTCGGCGCTCACGGACTTCTCCACCTTCGGCGCCTGCTGGATCCTCGGCATGGCCCACCAGGAGGGCATCCTGCGGCGGCTGCCGCGCTACATCGTCCCGTCCGTGGCACCCGTCATCGCCCTGGCCGGCCTCTGGTACGCCGTGGAGCACGACTTCGGCACCGGCAACCACCTGGACAGCATGCCCCTGGCGCAGGCGCTGTGGTCGTTCGGCACGGTGCTGTTGCTGCTGCACGTCAGCCCCTCCTGGTCCGACTGGCCGCGCCGGCTGCGCCCCTGGGCCGGGACGATCACCCTGCTCAACTCCCGGGCCGTCACGATCTACCTCTGGCACAACATCTGCATCCTGGTCGCCGCGACCCTCTGGGACCACCTGTGGCGCTTCCCGCTGCTGGAGCAGAACGTCCCCGGGCTGCTGGAGAGCCCCTGGCCGGTGCTGGTCCTGGTGTGGGTGCTGATCGGCTACTGCGTCCTGGCCTTCGGCTGGGTGGAGGACCTGGCGGCGAAGCAGAGGCCCCGGCTGTGGCCGGACGGGGAGCCGCGGGCGCGGGCCCGGAGGAGCAGGAGCTGAACGGACCTCGCTGTCCCGGGCTGCGCCGGTGTGGAAAACTGCCCGGGTTGCGCGTGTGAACAGCGGTGGCCGGTGGGTGACCCGGGGGAGCGGTGGATGAGTAAGCGGCAGACACAGAAGATGCTGCGGCTGATGGCGAGTGGCGAACCCGTCGAGCTGACCAGCCCGATGGCATCCGTGAAGAAGCTCGCCCGGCTGGCCTTCGTCGCCCAGCAGTTCGGCTACGAGTACGCGGACGTCCGGCAGAGCAGCGGCCGCGGCGGCGCGCTCACCATGCTGATCCTGCCCGATCCCAGCCCGCAGGCCCGGGCCCGGGCCGCGCAGAACTGGGCGCGGTACCCGGGCGCCGCCGACGGCGTCTCCCTGCCGCCGCTCGTGCCCGACGCGTTCGAACTCCTCAAGGCCCGTATCAACTTCGACCTCACCGGCAAGCACGCCGAGAAGCGCATGGGGTACGCGGCCCTCGGCGGCACCGTCGGCTGCGTCGTCCTCGCCTTCCGCGCCGGGGGAGGGTCCTTCGACTTCGGTGTCGCCGGTGCGATGTGGCTGCTGATCATGGCCATCCTCGGCATCGGCCTCCTCGTCACGCGCAAGCGCAACGCGAAGTTCGCGGCCCGTCTCCAGGCCGCCGGGTTCGCGCCGATCAGCGATGAGGGCGGTCGGGTGCGGTATCTGCCACCGGGTGCGCAGCTGCCGGGGCAGTACGGGGGCCAGATGCCAGGTCAGATGCCCGGCCAGGGGACCCCCTTCGCCGCCGGGCCCTACGGCCGGCAGGCCCCCGGCCCCCACGCGGGGCAGTACGCCGCCCCGGCCCCCGGTCCGTACCCGGGGCAGTACGCCGCCCCGGCCCCGGGTGCGTACCCTCCCCAGCCCGCCGCCCCGGGCCCGTACGGCCACCAGCCCACCCCGGGGCCCTACAGCGCTCCCCAGCCCCCGGGCCCGTACGCCACGCCGCAGCAGCCTCAGCCGCCGTACGGGCAGCCGCAGCCCTTCCCCCAGCAGCAGGGCGCCCAGCCGCCGCACCCCCAGCAGCACCCGCACTGGCAGCCCCCGCAGCGCTGACGCCCCCGCCCCCTGTCCCGCCCTTGAGCAGGGGGCGACCCACACGACCTCTCATCCACCCTCCCCGCCGGGTGAGAGCAAATTGCCTTTCCGGTCATCCGGTGCCACAGCCCGGAAACGAGCCCTCCCTACCTTCGTGACCAGCCACTGGCAGTGCGACCTGAGCCCGGAGAACCGTGGAGGCCTGAGATGACAGCCCCGACCCCCGTCAGTACACCCCCCAAGGGGTCTCGCTGGATCGAGCAGTGGGATCCCGAGGACGAGACCTTCTGGGAGTCGGAGGGCAAGCACATCGCCCGCCGGAACCTGACCTACTCGGTGATCTCCGAGCACATCGGATTCTCCGTATGGAGCATGTTCTCGGTCCTCGCCCTGTTCATGGGCCCCGAGTACGGCATCGACCCCGCCGGCAAGTTCTTCCTCGTCGCCGTCGCCTCCCTGGTCGGCGCCTGCCTGCGGGTGCCCTACGGCTTCGCTGTCGCCCGCTTCGGTGGCCGGAACTGGACCATCTTCAGCGCGGGTCTGCTGCTGGCGCCGACCACGGCACTGCTGTTCGTGATGGAGCCCGGCACCTCGTACTCCACCTTCATGCTGGTGGCGGTCCTCACCGGTGTGGGCGGGGCGAACTTCGCCTCGTCCATGACCAACATCAACAACTTCTACCCGCTGCGTCTCAAGGGCTGGGCCCTCGGCATGAACGCGGGCGGCGGAAACATCGGCGTCGCGGTCGTCCAGCTGCTGGGTCTGCTGGTCATCGGGCTCGTCGGCGCCGGTCACCCCCGTCTCCTGCTGGCGATCTACATTCCGCTCATCATCCTGGCGACCGTGCTGAGCGCCCGCTACATGGACAACCTCGCGCCCGTGCGCAACGACACCGGGGCGGCCAAGGAGGCGGTGAAGGAGGGGCACACCTGGATCATGTCCTTCCTCTACATCGGCACCTTCGGCTCGTTCATCGGCTACAGCTTCGCCTTCGGACTCGTGCTGACGAACCAGTTCGGCCGTACGCCGCTGCAGGCGGCCGCCCTCACCTTCATCGGCCCGCTGCTGGGCTCGGTGATCCGGCCCATCGGCGGGCAGCTCGCCGACCGGATCGGCGGTGCCAAGGTAACGCTGTGCAACTTCGGGCTCATGGCCGTCGCCACCGCGGTCATCGTCACCGCGTCGGTGCAGGAGTCCCTGCCGCTGTTCATCGGCGGGTTCATCGCCCTCTTCATCCTCACCGGCATCGGCAACGGCTCCACGTACAAGATGATCCCCGGCATCTACCGCGCCAAGGCCGCGGCCAAGGGAATGACCGGTGAGGGCGCGGCGATCTACGCCCGCCGGCTGTCCGGCGCCTCCATGTCCCTCATCGGCGCGGTGGGCGCCCTCGGTGGCCTCGGCATCAACCTGTCGCTGCGTCAGTCCTTCCTCACCGTCGGCTCCGGAACCGGTGCCTTCATCGCCTTCCTCGCCTACTACGGCGTCTGCTTCGTGGTCACCTGGGCCGTATACCTTCGCCGTCCGGCCCCCTCAAAGGCCCAGGCCACCTCGGCGACCGAGGCGAAGCCGCAGCTCAGCTACGCGGAGGTGTGACGTAACACCAGCGACATCAAGCCGATCCGGGCCTGTCACGAGCCGTTGACAGGCTCGATCGGCATGTAGGTACGCCGTACCCACGCAGTACGACGACTCGAGTGCGGGACGAGAGCCATGTACGAGGAAGAACAGCGACCGGACCACGGACCACTGGCGGGATTCACCGTGGGTGTGACGGCAGCGCGCCGGGCCGATGAGCTCGGGGCGCTGCTGCAGCGGCGCGGTGCCGCCGTTCTGCACGCCCCCGCGCTGCGGATCGTGCCGCTGGCCGACGACAGCGAGTTGCTGGCCGCGACGAAGGACATCATCCAGCAGGCGCCGGACATCGTGATCGCCACGACCGCGATCGGCTTCCGCGGCTGGGTCGAGGCCGCGGACGGCTGGGGCCTGGGCGAAGACCTGCTGGCGCGGCTGGGCGGCGTACGGATCATGGCGCGCGGGCCGAAGGTCAAGGGCGCGGTCCGGGCCGCCGGGCTGACGGAGGAGTGGTCGCCGTCGTCGGAGTCCATGGCGGAGGTGCTGGACCGGCTGCTGGAGGAGGGCGTCGAAGGGCAGCGGATCGGCATCCAGCTGCACGGCGAGCCCCTGCCCGGGTTCGTGGAGGCGCTGCGGGAGGGCGGAGCCGAGGTGGTCGGGGTGCCCGTCTACCGCTGGATGCCGCCGGAGGACATCGGCCCGGTCGACCGTCTCCTGGACGCGACGGTCTCCCGGTCCCTGGACGCGGTCACCTTCACCAGCGCCCCGGCCGCCGCCTCGCTCCTCTCCCGGGCGGAGGAACGCGGTCTGCTCCCCGAGGTGCTGGCGGCCCTGAACCACGACGTCCTGTCCGCCTGCGTGGGCCCGGTCACGGCCCTGCCGCTGCAGTCCCATGGCATCGACACCGTCCAGCCCGAACGCTTCCGCCTCGGCCCATTGGTCCAGCTCCTGTGCCAGGAACTCCCCGTGCGGGCACGCGCCCTGCCCATCGCCGGGCACCGCGTGGAGATCCGCGGCCATGCCGTGCTGGTCGACGGCGACCTCAAGCCCGTCCCGCCCGCGGGCATGTCCCTCCTGCGCGCCCTAGCCCGCCGCCCCGGCTGGGTCGTGGCCCGGGCCGAGCTCCTGCGCGCCCTGCCCGGCTCGGGCCGCGACGAGCACGCGGTCGAAACGGCCATGGCCCGCCTGCGCACCGCGCTGGGCACGCCGAAGCTGATCCAGACGGTGGTCAAGCGGGGCTACCGCCTGGCGCTGGACCCGGCGGCGGAGACGAAGTACGCGGACGCGTGAGTTCGCGTAGGGGTTGAGCGGGATCGCGTCGGCGTCCCGGCGGTGCCGCCGCACGCGCCCCTCCTGACCGCGCGGCCGTGCGAGGGGTTTCCCGCGCGTTGCGGGGCAGGCACTGTAAGAGGGAACGGATTCCCCGTCCCCCTCTCACGGGCGTCTCACCGACCTAGGCGGTGACAGGCACATGGCACTGGGTACGGCCACGGCCTCCTACGAGCTGCGGTTCGATGCCGGGCGGATCTGCCTGGACCTGCTCTCCACCACCCATCCGGAGGAGCGGCTGGACTCCGTGGACGTGCTGCGCGCCTGGATCACCGGCTCCGGACTCGTCCCGGCGGACACCGCCCTGGTCCACGCCGACGCCACCTGGCCGGTCGCCTTCCGTGAACTGCGGGGCCAGGTCGGCCGGTTGGTGCGCGGGTGGCGGGGGTCCGCCGTCACGACGTACGACCTCGCACTCGCGCGCGTCAACGACCTGGCCCGGCCCGCGCCCCCCGCCCCGCGCGCCGTCCGCGGCGAAGACGGCGAACTCGTACGGCGGTTGGACGCCTCGCCCTCCTGCGCCGCCCTGCTCGCGGTGGTCGCCCGGGACGCCGTGGACCTGCTCACCGACCCCGTCGCCCGCGCCGCCCTGCGGCAGTGCGAAGGCGACAACTGCCCCATCGTGTACCTCGACACCTCCCGGGGGCGCAGGAGGCGCTGGTGCTCCAGTGAGGTCTGCGGGAACCGCGAGCGCGTCGCCCGGCACCGTCGCCGCGCGGCACTCTCCCGCGCCTGAAACGGAGTTGGGTGGCCGCTACACCCAATTTCCCTGTCCTAAATGCGACTTCTGTGAGTGCACTGTCGAAGTGATTTCGATTACATGCCGTTTACCTACGCACCCGTAGGGAAAGCCTGGCTCGTTCTTGTCGATGTGGTGGATATGTAAAGAACGCGGGGTGGGAATGTGCTCTCATGTCCCGCTCGTCACGTCATCCCGAGGAAATCTTCCCCGCCTCTTTGAACGCCCAACGGCTCGCTTCCGTACGGCTTGTGGAGCGACCGACTGGGGGAACCCCCGGACACCGGAGGTGGGCGTGCGCAAGGATTCCGTCGTGGCCAATGAACGTGCACCGAGGGCCCGACATCGCATGTCCCAGCCCTCGGAACCCGACGAGGAGTTGATGCGTGCGCTCTATCGCGAACACGCCGGACCCTTGCTCGCGTATGTCCTGCGTCTGGTTGCCGGAGACCGGCAGCGCGCCGAGGACGTCGTGCAGGAGACACTCATCCGTGCCTGGAAGAACGCCGGTCAGCTCAATCGGGCGACCGGATCGGTACGCCCCTGGCTGGTGACGGTCGCCCGGCGCATCGTCATCGACGGCCACCGCAGCCGGCAGGCCCGGCCGCAGGAGGTCGACCCGTCGCCGCTGGAGGTCATCCCCGCGGAGGACGAGATCGACAAGGCGCTGTGGCTGATGACTCTGTCGGACGCACTCGACGACCTGACCCCCGCTCACCGGGAGGTGCTCGTCGAGACGTACTTCAAGGGACGTACCGTCAACGAGGCGGCCGAGACCCTGGGCATACCCAGCGGAACCGTCCGTTCCAGAGTCTTCTACGCTCTGCGTTCGATGAAGCTGGCTCTGGAGGAGCGGGGGGTGACGGCGTGATGAGTGTTTATGGGGGTAACCAGGGGTTCGGTACGGGAGGCATGGGTATGTCTGGACCCATGCAGGAGTCTCCGGTGCCGAACGAGCACGAGACCGTCGGCGCCTACGCCCTCGGCATCCTCGACGACGCCGAGGCCACCGCCTTCGAGGCCCACCTCGCGGGCTGTGAATGGTGCGCCCAGCAGCTCGACGAGCTGGCCGGCATGGAGCCGATGCTCGCCGCCCTCGCCGACCTGCCCGGTTCCGGCACGCCCGCGATCGGCGACTCGCTGTCCGCGAAGCCCCGGCCACGCCTGGTGGAGAAGCTGGTCGACGAGGTCGCCGACCGCCGCGCCCAGAAGCGCCGCCGCAGTTTCTACATGGTGGCCGCGGCCGGCGCGCTGATCATCGGCGGCCCCTTCGTCGCGGTCGCGACGAACGGCGGCGGTGACGGCGGCGGCGCGGAGAACCGCCCGCTCGCGGTGAGCCCCGCCAAGGCGGCCTTCGACGACATCTCCGACAAGATCACGGCCACCGACCCGAACACCAAGGTCTCCGCCACCGTCGCCCTCCAGCAGAAGGACTGGGGCACGGGCATGGTCCTGGAGCTGAAGAACGTCAAGGGCCCGCTCAAGTGCGCCGTCGTCGCGGTCGGCAAGAACGGCGAGCGGGAGACCCTGGCCTCCTGGTCCGTCCCGGAATGGGGCTACGGCCTCCCGGACGCCAAGTCCGAGAAGGCCAAGGAGCCGCTCTACGTCCAGGGCGGCGCCGCGTTCAAGCCGAACCAGATCGACCACTTCGAGGTCGTGACCTTCGACGGCGACCGTCTGGTCGAGGTCGACGCGTAGCCTTACGGGGTCCCCTTCGCGTACGGTGGACGGCTGCCCAGCACGTCAGAAGGGGACCCGGTGGCCGCTCAGGCTCAACAGGAATCCGCGCTCGACTCCCTGAGAGACAGAGAGATCGGCGTCGAACAGGAACACCTGGACCGGGTGTACCGGCGCCTCGAGGAGAAGATCCACGAGGCGGAGTTCCTCATGAACGACGCGGCCCAGCGCGGCCAGGTCGGCACGCCCGGCGCGCTCGCCGAGCGGGACGCCCAGGTCTTCCGCGCGGGCATCCACCTCAACCGGCTCAACAACGAGTTCGAGGACTTCCTCTTCGGCCGCATCGACCTGCTGCGCGGCAAGGACGGCAAGAAGGGCCCCGACGGCGCGTACACCGCCGTGGAGCCCGCCGAGGGCGCGGTGCGGGAGGACAACACCGCCGACATCGCCGAGACGCTGCACATCGGCCGCATCGGTGTGCTCGACCAGGACTACGCCCCGCTGGTCATCGACTGGCGGGCCCCGGCCGCCGCCCCCTTCTACCGCTCCACCCCGGTCGACCCCGGCCGGGTCGTCCGCCGCCGGGTCATCCGCTCCAAGGGCCGCAAGGTGCTCGGCGTGGAAGACGACCTGATGCGCCCCGAGCTGAAGGCCTTCCTCGACGGGGACGAGCTGGCCGTCATCGGCGACGGCGCCCTGATGGCCGCGCTCGGCCAGGCCCGCAGCCACACCATGCGCGACATCGTCGCCTCCATCCAGGCCGAGCAGGACCTGGTCATCCGCGCCCCCGCCGCGTCCGTCACCTACGTCGAGGGCGGCCCCGGCACCGGCAAGACCGCCGTCGCCCTGCACCGCGCCGCCTACCTCCTCTACCAGGACCGGCGCCGGTACGCGGGCGGCATCCTGATCGTCTCGCCCACCCCGCTGCTCGTCTCCTACACCGAGGGCGTGCTGCCCTCCCTCGGTGAGGAGGGCCAGGTCGCCATCCGCGCCATCGGCTCCCTCGTCGAGGGCAGCGAGGCCACGCTCTACGACTCCCCGGCCGTGGCCCGCGCCAAGGGCTCGTCCCGCATGCTCAAGGTGCTGCGCACGGCCGCGCGCGGAGCCCTGGAGCTGAACGACGCACCGGCCCGGCTGCGCGTGGTCGCCTTCGGCCGCCGGCTGGAGCTGGAGGCCGGGGAACTGGAGGGCATCCGCAGCGCCGCCCTCGGCGGCACCGCCCCCGTGAACCTGCTGCGTCCCCGCGCCCGCAAGCTCCTGCTGGACGCCCTGTGGGAGCAGTCCGGCGCGGCCGGCCGGCACACCGACCCGGAGCTCGCCGCCGAGCTGCGCTCCTCCTTCGACGAGGACGTCACCTCCGAGGACGCCTTCATCGGGTTCCTCGACGCCTGGTGGCCGGAGCTGACCCCGGCCGCGGTCCTGGACGCCATGGCCGACGAGCGGCGCCTCGGCCGTTGGGCCCGGCGGATCCTCAACCCCGGCGAGGTCCGCAAGGTCGCCCGCTCGCTCAGGCGCGACGGCCGTTCCGTGCACGACATCGCGATGCTCGACGAGCTCCAGGCGATCCTCGGCGCCCCCGCCCGCCCCCGCAAGAGGCGCGAACTCGACCCGCTGGACCAGCTCACCGGCCTGGAGGAGCTGATGCCGGTGCGCGAGGAGTCGCAGCGCGAGCGGGCCGAGCGCCTCGCGCAGGAGCGCACCGAGTACGCGCACGTCATCGTCGACGAGGCCCAGGACCTCACGCCCCTGCAGTGGCGCATGGTCGGCCGCCGCGGCCGGCACGCCACCTGGACGGTCGTCGGGGACCCGGCCCAGTCCTCCTGGTCCGACCCGGACGAGGCCGCCCAGGCCCGCGACGAGGCCCTCGGCACCCGCCCGCCCGCCTCCCGCCACCACCCTTCCAAAGAAGGTCCGTCGGGCCGCCCCTCTCGCGGCCGCCGCTTCGAACTCACCGTGAACTACCGCAACCCGGCCGAGATCGCCGAGCTCGCCTCGAAGGTCCTCGCCCTGGCCATGCCGGGCTCCCTGTCCCCGAAGGCGGTCCGCTCCACCGGAGTCGAACCCTGCTTCACGGTCGTGGGGAACACCTTGGCCGAAACCGTCCGCGACGAGGCGGCCCGGCTGCTGGAGCGCGTCGACGGCACGGTGGGTGTGGTCGTCGCCATGCA
The DNA here is from genome assembly GCF_055578235.1 of Streptomyces sp. NPDC033136. Lineage (NCBI taxonomy): Bacteria > Bacillati > Actinomycetota > Actinomycetes > Kitasatosporales > Streptomycetaceae > Streptomyces > Streptomyces sp. NPDC033136. Next base: position 431,217 of record NZ_JBVIPD010000004.1, on the reverse strand, counting down.
ACGCCGCGAGGAGGCCCGCCGCTGGCTCGCCGGACTCGGCGACCGGGTCGTGGCGCTCGGCAGCCTGGAGGCGAAGGGCCTGGAGTACGACGCGACGGTCGTGGTCTCCCCGGCGGAGATCGCCGACGAGTCCCCGGCCGGCCTGCGGGTGCTCTACGTCGCGCTGACCCGGGCCACCCAGCAACTCACCGTCGTATCCGCCGACCGGGACGAGCCCGACGGGGCCGGAGTGCCGGACCTGCTCAGGGACTGAGGCCCGTTACCCCGTTGCCGGCGAAATGAACTCCCGGTACGGGAATGGCCTTGCGGGATCTGTTTGTTAGCCTGGATGTGGCACCGGCCCGATCCAAGCCCCCGGGCCCAACCTTCGTCGCTACGAGCGACCACTTGCCGCGAGGCGAGCATGGCGGGCCGGTGCCACTTGACTTCCGGAGAGACCCGAAGAGAACCGAAGAGACCCACGTCCACGTGACGTGGGTCTCTTTTTGCTGGCCTGTTCCGCGAACAAAACGTTCGCAATCCAAGGTGGCTACCTGCTACTGAGCGGTAGGTGCGACGATCGGACGGCACAAATCAGCGTCAGGTGAAAGCAGAGGAAGTCGGCCATGGCAACGGCGCCCAGCGTCTCCTACTCGATGACGGTCCGGCTGGAGGTGCCCGCGAGCGGAACCGCCGTGTCGCAGCTCACCACCGCCGTGGAGTCCTCCGGAGGCTCGGTGACCGGCCTCGACGTCACCGCATCCGGCCACGAGAAGCTCCGTATCGACGTCACCATCGCGGCCTCGTCGACCTCGCACGCGGACGAGATCGTCGAGGAACTCCGCGGCATCGAGGGCGTCACCCTGGGCAAGGTCTCGGACCGGACCTTCCTCATGCACCTCGGCGGCAAGATCGAGATGGCGTCGAAGCACCCCATCCGCAACCGTGACGACCTGTCCATGGTCTATACGCCGGGCGTGGCGCGCGTCTGCATGGCGATCGCCGAGAACCCCGAGGACGCCCGCCGCCTCACCATCAAGCGCAACTCGGTTGCGGTCGTGACGGACGGCTCCGCCGTGCTGGGCCTGGGCAACATCGGCCCGAAGGCGGCCCTGCCCGTCATGGAGGGCAAGGCGGCCCTCTTCAAGCGGTTCGCCGGCATCGACGCCTGGCCGATCTGCCTCGACACCCAGGACACCGACGCGATCGTCGAGATCGTCAAGGCGATCGCCCCGGGCTTCGCCGGCATCAACCTCGAGGACATCTCCGCCCCCCGCTGCTTCGAGATCGAGGCCCGGCTGCGCGAGGCCCTCGACATCCCCGTCTTCCACGACGACCAGCACGGCACCGCGATCGTCGTCCTCGCCGCGCTCACCAACGCACTGCGCGTCACGGGCAAGGCCATCGAGAACATCCGGGTCGTCATGTCCGGCGCGGGCGCCGCCGGTACGGCCATCCTCAAGCTGCTGATCGCCGCGGGCGTCAAGAACGCCGTCGTCGCCGACATCCACGGTGTCGTGCACGCCGGCCGGGAGGACCTGGTGGACGCCGCCCCGGACTCGGCGCTGCGCTGGATCGCCGACAACACCAACCCCGAGGGCCTCACCGGCACGCTCAAGGAGGCCGTGCACGGCGCCGAAGTCTTCATCGGCGTCTCGGCCCCGAACGTCCTCGACGGCGACGACGTGGCCGCCATGGCCGACGGCGCCATCGTGTTCGCGCTCGCGAACCCGGACCCCGAGGTCGACCCGGCGATCGCCCGCCAGACCGCGGCCGTCGTCGCCACGGGCCGCTCGGACTTCCCGAACCAGATCAACAACGTGCTGGTCTTCCCGGGTGTCTTCCGCGGTCTGCTGGACGCGCAGTCCCGTACCGTCAACACCGAGATGATGCTGGCCGCCGCGACCGCTCTCGCGGACGTGGTGACCGAGGACGAGCTGAACCCGAACTACATCATTCCGAGTGTCTTCAACGACAAGGTCGCCGGTGCGGTCGCCGGGGCCGTGCGGGAGGCCGCCAAGGCGGTCGGCGCGTCGGTGGGCAGCCCGTCCGGCGTCTGAGGACGAGGCCCCCGGGCCGGGTCCGGGGTCCGGGGCGCCGGCCCCCGGACTGTGAGTAACCCCACGGCCGCCCGGAACCCGGCGCGTCGCACGCCCCCTGTCAGCAGCGGAGCTATCGTGGCGCCAGGCTCAGGCCCTCTTTTCGTGTGACTCCCCAAGGGTGTTCCCACGACTCCTGCGGGTGCGGATTGGCTTTCCCGCCGCAGGTAGAGGCAGGATGCGTCCCTGGGCGCGAGGGTCTGACGACGGACCCGGGTCCGGGGACTCATGGAGGACCCTGGCAGCATCGGCTTCGATCTGACGCCTCAACGGCAAGATGAACACGGGAGTAACAACATGAACCGCAGTGAGCTGGTGGCCGCGCTGGCCGACCGCGCCGAGGTGACCCGCAAGGACGCCGACGCCGTGCTGGCCGCGTTCGCCGACGTCGTCGGCGACATCGTCTCCAAGGGCGACGAGAAGGTCACCATCCCCGGCTTCCTGACCTTCGAGCGCACCCACCGTGCCGCTCGCACCGCCCGCAACCCGCAGACCGGCGAGCCCATCCAGATCCCGGCCGGCTACAGCGTGAAGGTCTCCGCGGGCTCGAAGCTCAAGGAAGCGGCCAAGGGCAAGTAACCGTCCCCTCGCGTGCGCCGTGGGCACCTGCCGGCCGTCTCCGGCCGGCCGCGCGGTGCCCCGCGCCCTTCGAGGGCGCGCCACCGAGAGCCGTAGAAACGCCGATGGGCGGCCACCTGAATCCAGGTGGCCGCCCATCGGCGTGTGTGGGACCAGGGCACAACGGGCCTCAGCCGAGCGCCTTGCCCGGCAGTTCGACCTTCGCGCCGAGCTCGACGAGCTTCTCCATGAAGTTCTCGTAGCCGCGGTTGATGAGGCCGATGCCGTGCACCCGGGACGTGCCCTGGGCCGCCAGGGCCGCGATGAGGTACGAGAAGCCGCCGCGCAGGTCCGGGATGACCAGGTCGGAGCCCTGCAGCTTGGTCGGGCCCGAGACGACCGCCGAGTGCAGGAAGTTGCGCTGGCCGAAGCGGCAGTCGGAGCCGCCCAGGCACTCGCGGTAGAGCTGGATGTGCGCGCCCATCTGGTTCAGCGCGGACGTGAAGCCGAGGCGGGACTCGTAGACCGTCTCGTGGATGATGGACAGGCCCGTGGCCTGCGTGAGGGCGACCACCAGCGGCTGCTGCCAGTCGGTCTGGAAGCCGGGGTGGACGTCCGTCTCCAGCGCGATGGACTTCAGCTGGCCACCGGGGTGCCAGAAGCGGATGCCCTCGTCGTCGATCTCGAAAGCACCCCCCACTTTCCGGTAGGTGTTCAGGAACGTCATCATCGAGCGCTGCAGCGCGCCACGGATGTAGATGTTGCCCTCGGTCGCCAGCGCCGCGGACGCCCAGGACGCGGCCTCCAGGCGGTCCGGCAGGGCGCGGTGGTTGTAGCCGCCGAGCTGGTCCACACCGGTGATGCGGATCGTCCGGTCGGTGTCCATCGCGATGATCGCGCCCATCTTCTGCAGCACGCAGATGAGGTCCTCGATCTCCGGCTCGACGGCCGCGTTGGACAGCTCCGTGACGCCCTCCGCGAGGACGGCCGTCAGCAGCACCTGCTCGGTCGCGCCGACGGACGGGTAGGGCAGCCGGATCTTCGTACCGCGCAGCCGCCGGGGCGCCTCCAGGTACTGGCCGTCCGCCCGCTTCTCGATCTTCGCGCCGAACTGCCGCAGCACCTCGAAGTGGAAGTCGATGGGCCGGCCGCCGATGTCGCAGCCGCCGAGGCCGGGGATGAACGCGTGACCGAGCCGGTGCAGCAGCGGTCCGCAGAACAGGATCGGGATACGGCTCGAACCCGCGTGGGCATCGATGTCAGCGACGTTCGCGCTCTCCACGCGCGTCGGATCCATCACCAGTTCGCCGGGTTCGTCACCCGGACGGACCGTCACACCGTGCAACTGCAGCAGACCCCGTACGACCCGAACGTCGCGGATGTCCGGAACATTGCGCAGCCGGCTCGGAGCGCTGCCCAGCAGCGCTGCGACCATGGCCTTCGGTACGAGATTCTTCGCACCGCGGACACGGATCTCGCCCTCCAGCGGGGTTCCGCCGTGGACAAGCAGGACATCGTCGTTGACGGTCATGAATCTCGCGTTCCGTGGAGTCGGGCAGGGGCCAGGAGGGAAAGGGTAATCGCCCACCACCCCCCTTCAGTAAGCCTGAGTCAGACCCAGCCACGTCATAGCTCTGTCACAACACGAACCGTTCCGCCCCGGGCACGTGGGGTCACCGTCACGTCCATGCGCAGGACGCGCACCCGTGCGCCCTGAGCTGCACGCACTCCCATACCCCCATTGCCTCCCCACGGACAGGGAAGATGCGGGATCATGTCTGGCATGACCGAGGTGTCCTCGCTCACAGGGCGGTTGCTCGTGGCCACGCCCGCCCTGGCGGACCCGAACTTCGACCGCGCGGTGGTGCTGCTCCTCGACCACGACGAGGAGGGCTCCCTCGGTGTCGTCCTCAACCGGCCCACCCCGGTGGATGTCGACGACATCCTGGAGGGCTGGGGGGACCTCGCCGTCGACCCCGGTGTCGTGTTCCAGGGCGGCCCGGTGTCGCTGGACTCCGCGCTCGGGGTCGCCGTCGTCCCCGGCGGCGCGTCCGGCGAGGCCGCCCCGCTGGGCTGGCGTCGGGTGCACGGCGCGATCGGCCTGGTCGACCTGGAGGCCCCGCCGGAACTGCTGGCCTCCGCCCTCGGTTCCCTGCGGATCTTCGCCGGTTACGCCGGCTGGGGTCCGGGCCAGCTGGAGGACGAGCTGGTCGACGGCGCCTGGTACGTCGTCGAGTCGGAGCCCGGTGACGTCTCCTCGCCGTCCCCCGAGCGGCTCTGGCGCGAGGTGCTGCGCCGCCAGCGCGGCGAGCTGGCGATGGTGGCGACGTACCCGGACGACCCTTCGCTCAACTGATGCGTGTGAGCTTCAGTACCCTGGGGCCTATGAGCACTCTCGAGCCCGAGCGCGGGACTGGTACGGGGACCCTCGTAGAGCCGACGCCGCAGACCTCCCACGGTGACGGTGACCACGAGCGCTTCGCCCATTACGTCCAGAAGGACAAGATCATGGCGAGCGCCCTCGACGGCACCCCCGTCGTGGCGCTGTGCGGCAAGGTCTGGGTACCGGGCCGCGACCCGAAGAAGTACCCGGTCTGTCCCATGTGCAAGGAGATCTACGAGTCCATGAGCTCCGGCGACGACGACAAGGGCAAGGGCGACAAGTAGGCCCGGCCCGCGCGGCGTCAAGCCTCCGGGGTGCGTTGTGCGCGCCCCGGGGGCTTTTTGGACTCTTTCCGGCGCGTCTTCGGGCAGCGGGAAGTCGGCCGTTCCTTACTCGACGGTCCCCGTCGCGGGCCGTGTCGTGATCGCCTCCACGGTGATGACCGATTCCGGCCCTGGTCTTCGCCGAACGCGTGCGGCAGCGTCGGGTCTCCGGACGGGGCGGAGCGGTGAAGGGCTGACGTGACTCCTGCGGACACGGACGTGATTCCGGCGCCCCTGAGCGTCGAGACCGGGGACGGCCCGGGCTTCCTCCTCGACGCGGGCACCGGGATCGAGGCGGGCCCCGGCACCGGGCAGGTTGCGCGCTGGCTGCGCGCGACCGTCGGCGCGGCGACCGGCCTGCCGCTGGACCCGCGCACCGGCGACCGCCTCGGCATCCACCTGCGGATCCTGCCCGCCCTCGGGGGACCCGAGGCGTACCGCCTCACGGTCGACGCCGGTCGCGTCCTCGTCGAAGGGGCCAGTCCGGCGGGCGTGTTCTGGGGTGCCCAGACCTTCCGTCAGCTCCTCGGACCCGACGCCTTTCGCCGGGCGCCCGTCGCCCAGAAGCCGGCCTGGGACGTGCCCGCCGTCACCATCGCCGACGCGCCCCGATTCCGCTGGCGCGGCCTGATGCTCGACGTCGCCCGGCACTTCACGCCCAAGGAAGGCGTCCTGCGGTACCTCGATCTGATGGCGGCGCACAAACTCAACGTCTTCCACTTCCACCTGACGGACGACCAGGGCTGGCGCGTCGAGATCGAGCGGCATCCCCGGCTGACGGAGATCGGCTCCTGGCGGGCGCGGACGAAAACCGGCCACCGGGCCTCCCCTCTGTGGGAGGAGAAGCCGCACGGCGGCTACTACTCCCGGGACGACATCCGGGAGATCGTCGCCTACGCCGCCGAGCGGCATATCACCGTCGTCCCCGAAATCGACGTGCCGGGCCACTCGCAGGCCGCCATCGCCGCGTACCCGGAACTCGGCAACACCGACGTCATCGCCGCGTCCACGGAGGGGAGCACCACACTCTCCGTCTGGGACAACTGGGGAATCAACCCGAACGTACTCGCCCCCACTGACACCACCCTGCGCTTCTACGAGGGCGTCTTCGAGGAAGTACTGGAGCTGTTCCCCTCGGAGTTCGTCCACATCGGCGGCGACGAGTGCCCCAAGGACCAGTGGCGGAGGTCGCGGACCGCCCAGGCGCGCATCAGGGAACTCGGGCTGGCGGACGAGGACGAGCTCCAGTCCTGGTTCATCGGGCACTTCGACAGTTGGCTCTCCGCGCGCGGGCGCCGGCTGATCGGCTGGGACGAGATCCTGGAGGGCGGGCTGGCGAAGGGCGCGGCCGTGTCCTCCTGGCGCGGCTACGCCGGAGGAATCGCCGCCGCCCGGGCCGGCCACGACGTCGTCATGTGTCCCGAGCAGCAGGTGTATCTGGACCACCGTCAGGCCCCGGGCCCCGAGGAGCCGGTACCGATCGGGTGGGTGCGCACCCTGGAGGACGTCTACCGGTTTGAGCCCGTGCCGCCGGAGCTGACGTCCGAGGAGGCCCGGCACGTGCTGGGCACCCAGGCCAACCTGTGGACCGAGGTGATGGAGGACCAGGCGCGGGTGGACTACCAGGCCTTCCCCCGGCTCGCGGCCTTCGCCGAGGTCGCCTGGAGCGCCCTGCCCGCCCCGGCGGAGCGGGACTTCGCCGGCTTCGAGCGCAGGATGACGGCCCACTACCGGCGGCTCGACGCGCTGGGCGTCGCCTACCGGCCACCCGCGGGCCCGCTGCCCTGGCAGCGGCGCCCCGGGGTGCTGGGCCGCCCGAAGGAGGGTCCGCCGCCCCGCCGGTAGCAGGCGGGCCGTCGCTACCGAACAGCTCGAACAAGCCACGGAAAAAGCGCACAAGGGTCACCGAAAGTGCCAACCGGCATGCACGGGCGAACCTGTGCGAAAACGGACCATCTCCCCGGTGAGGTGGGCGAATGCCTCCTAGCGGACCCGTGTCCTCGGCTCTCGCCAAGATGTGCCAGAGTTGCCACGTCCGCCCTGTGAGCACGTACCGTACGGCAGCACAGGTGGGACCAGGTGGGACCAGGGGGCAGCGGGAAGGGGCAGCCGGTTTGACCACGCACGCACCGCAGGCGGCGCAGGCCGTCACGCTGCCCACGACGCTGGACGAGGCCGTCGCGGCACTCACCGCCGTGCCCGCCGCCGTGCCCGTCGCGGGCGGCACCGACCTGATGGCCTCCGTCAACTCCGGGCAGCTCAGGCCCGCCGCGCTGGTGGGACTCGGCCGGATCAGCGAGATCCGCGGCTGGCGGTACCTGGACGGTCACGCGCTGCTCGGTGCGGGCCTCACGCACGCGCGCATGGGCCGCCCCGACTTCGCGGCCCTGATCCCGGCGCTCGCCGCCGCCGCGCGCGCCGCCGGACCGCCGCACATCCGCAACGCGGGCACCCTGGGCGGCAACATCGCCTCGGCCGCCCCCACCGGGGACGCGCTGCCGGTGCTGGCCGCCCTGGAGGCCACCCTGATCATCGCGGGCCCGGCCGGTGCGCGCCGGGAGCTCCCGGTCTCGCACCTGCTCGCCGGGATGGACATGCTGCGCGCCGGTGAACTCATCGGCTACGTGCGCGTGCCGCTGCTGCACGCCCCGCAGGTCTTCCTCAAGGCGACCGGCCGGACCGGCCCGGGCCGCGCGGTCGCGTCCGTGGCCCTGGTCCTGGACCCCGCGCGCCGGGGCGTGCGCTGCGCGGTGGGCGCCATAGCGCCGATGCCGCTGCGGCCCCTGGAGGCCGAGCAGTGGGTCGGCCGGCTCATCGACTGGGACAACAACCGCGCACTCGTCCCGGAGGTCCTGAACGCCTTCGGGGAGTACGTCGCCGCGGCCTGCATCCCCGACGCGGCCCCGGGTGAGGACGGCTCCGTACCGCAGCTTCCGCCCGCCGTACTGCACCTGCGGCGCACCGTCGCCGCGTTGGCCCGACGAGCACTGGGGAGGGCGCTGTCGTGACCGACGACCAGCACGGAGAGGGCGCGCCCCGGGGTGGCAGCCGCTGGGACCCGCTGCCCCAGGGCGAGTACGACGACGGTGCCACCGCCTTCGTCCAGCTCCCCGAGGGGGGCGTCGACGCCCTGCTGGCCGCCGACAGCCCCCTCGCCGCGCCCGGCCACGGCTACGTACCGCCGCAGATCACCGTCAACCCGGAGACGACGGCCGGTGCCGACCCGGCGGCCACGGGCGCGTGGCCGGTGGCGGGCGCGCCGGTCGACGGGGCCCAGTGGCACGACCCGCACGCGGGGCACCAGCAGGGCCACGACGCGGCGGATCAGCCGTACGGCTCCGACGCGCCCTACGGCACCGTCCCGCCGTATGGCGGCGAGGCGGGGCAGTACGGCGGGGACGACCGGTTCGCGTACAACCCGGGCGCAACCGGGCAGTGGAACTTCGAGGAGACCGCGGCGGCGGAGGCCGCACCGGGGCATGATGTGACCGGACAGTGGTCCATCCCCGTCGCCGGGGGTGACCTTCCGGACGAGTCGGGCGAGTTCACGACGTCCTCGCTGGTCGAGCAGTGGGGCGGTACCCCGCCGGCGACGCTGCCGGGTGGCGCGCCCGCGCCGTGGGCGACGCAGGCGGCGGGGCAGCCGTGGGGGCAGCAGGACGCCACGGGCCAGGAGCAGGCGGAGTATCCGCAGGAGCAGGGGCTCGGGTCCGGGCCGGGTCACGGCCCTGAGCCGGACCGTGGCTATGAACAGGACCATGGCCACGAGCCGGGTCATGCCCAAGAGCAGGGTCATGCCCATCAGCCGGGGCACGGCCATGAGTCGGGCCATGCCCACGAGCAGGGCCACGGGTACGGCCAGGGCCATGGGTACGGTCAGGGTCCCGCGCAGACCCACGGGCACGGGCAGGATTCCGGGCTGGGCCATGAGTACGGTCCCCAGGGGGCCGGGCCCGAGCAGGGCCACCGGACCGAGCAGGCCCACGGGCACGTGGAAGGCGACGGGCACGGGCAGCCGAGTGCTGCCGGGGCGTCCCCCGGGTACGCAACCGACCAGGCCCCGCACCGCGCCCACGCCCCGGAGCAGTCGCCTGCCGCGCCCCTGCCTCACGAGACGGACCCGGCGCACGACGGCCACCCGCCGCACGAAACCGGCCCGGGCGATTCCGGGCACGGGCCGGCCACGGCTGATCACACGCCGGGGGAGCCCGAGGCGCCCGGTCACGCCGTTGAGCCGCCGGTGCCCGGGCACACGCCGGGGCCCGAATTCGCCGACCAGGGTTCGGAGGGCCCGGCCTTCGCCGACCCGGGGCCGGGTGTCGTAGCCCCCGGATCGGATGGCCCCGGATCAGATGACCCCGGCTTCGCCGAGCACGGGCCGGAGCAGCCAGGCGTACCGGGCCACGCGCCGGAATCGTCCGGCCCCGCCGAGCACCCGGCTGCCCCCCCAGCCGACACCACGGAGCAGCGGCCCGCGTCGCCCCAGCCGTACTCCGAGGACGCTGAGGACCCGCAGGACTCCGGGGCCGCCGAGGAGGACCCGCAGACCGCCGAGGAGGCCTCACGGCCCGCTCCCGGGCCCGGTGAGCCGGCTGAGGGCGCCCCGGGCGACCCGGCGTACACCGACGGCCCCCACAGCTCCCACGGCCCCGACGAGCCCGTCGCCGGGCACCTCTCCGCCTTGGCGGACGCGGACGCCGGGCCGAAAACCGCCGGCGGCGAGAGCCCGGACGACCCGGCCTCGGGAGGGGACCCGGCCCGGGGAGAGGACCCGGCCGCCGCCGGCACCCCGGACGACCCGGCCGCCGCGCCGGCCGCGCCGCAGGAGGAACACCCCCTCGCCTCCTACGTCCTGCGCGTCAACGGCGCCGACCGCCCCGTCACCGACGCGTGGATCGGCGAGTCCCTGCTCTACGTGCTGCGCGAGCGGCTCGGGCTCGCCGGAGCCAAGGACGGCTGCTCGCAGGGCGAATGCGGGGCGTGCAACGTCCAGGTCGACGGGCGGCTCGTCGCGTCCTGCCTGGTCCCGGCCGTGACCGCCGCCGGCAGCGAGGTCCGTACCGTCGAGGGTCTGGCCGAGGACGGCCGGCCGTCGGACGTGCAGCGGGCGCTCGCGCGCTGCGGCGCCGTGCAGTGCGGCTTCTGCATCCCGGGCATGGCGATGACCGTGCACGACCTCTTGGAGGGCAACCCCGCCCCCACCGAGCTGGAGACCCGCCAGGCGCTGTGCGGCAACCTGTGCCGCTGCTCCGGCTACCGGGGCGTGGTGGACGCCGTCAAGGAGGTCGTCGCCGAGCGCGAGGTCCACTCCGCGCCCGCCGACGGCGACGCCGGCGAACCCCGTATCCCGCACCAGGCGGGCCCGGGCGCCGGTGGCGTGCACGCGTCGGCCTTCGGAGCGCCCCCGGAACAGCGCTCCCCGGAACCGCACGCCCAGGGACCGCACTCCCCGGAATCGCATGACCAGCCCTACGGCCAGGACGGAGGCCAGGCGTGAGTAACGAAGCAGCCACCGCGCAGGCCGCGGAGGCCGCCGCACCCGAACCGCTGCCGCACGGCCTCGGCGCATCCCTCCCGGCCGCCGACACCCGTGCCAAGACGGAGGGCACCTTCCCGTACGCCGCCGACCTGTGGGCCGAGGGCCTGCTGTGGGCGGCCGTGCTGCGCTCACCGCACCCGCACGCGCGCATCGTGTCCATCGACACCACCCACGCGCGCGAGATGCCCGGCGTGCGGGCCGTCGTCACCCACGAGGACATCCCCGGCAGCCCGCTGCACGGCCGCGGCAAGGCCGACCGCCCGGTCTTCGCCTCCGAGGTCGTGCGCCACCACGGCGAGCCCATCGCCGCCGTCGCCGCCGACCACCCGGACACCGCGCGCATGGCCGCCGCCGCCGTCATCGTCGAGTACGAGGTGCTCGACCCGGTGACCGACCCGGAGCAGGCCTTCGAGGCCGAGCCGCTGCACCCCGACGGCAACCTGATCCGGCACATCCCGCTGCGCCACGGCGACCCGGAGGCGGCCGGCGAGATCGTCGTCGAGGGCCTGTACCGCATCGGCCGCCAGGACCCCGCGCCCATCGGCGCCGAGGCGGGCCTGGCCGTACCGCGCCCGGACGGCGGCGTGGAGCTGTACCTCGCCTCCACCGACCCGCACGCCGACCGCGACACGGCCGCCGCCGCCTTCGGCCTGGAACCCGAGCGGGTCAAGGTCGTCGTCACCGGCGTCCCCGGCGCCACCGCCGACCGCGAGGACCAGGGCTTCCAGCTCCCGCTCGGCCTGCTGGCGCTGCGCACCGGCTGTCCGGTGAAACTCACCGCAACGCGCGAGGAGTCCTTCCTCGGGCACACCCACCGCCACCCCACCCTCCTGCGCTACCGCCACCACGCCGACGGCGAGGGCAGACTCGTCAAGGTCGAGGCGCAGATCCTGCTCGACGCGGGCGCCTACGCCGACACCTCCGCCGACGCCCTGGCCGCCGCCGTCTCCTTCGCCTGCGGCCCGTACGTCGTCCCGAACGCCTTCATCGAGGGCTGGGCCGTACGCACCAACAACCCCCCCTCCGGCCACGTGCGCGGCGAGGGCGCCATGCAGGTCTGCGCCGCCTACGAGGCGCAGATGGACAAGATCGCCAAGAAGCTCGGGCTCGACCCGGCGGAAGTGCGCCTGCGCAACGCCCTGGCGACGGGCGACGTGCTCCCGACCGGCCAGACCGTGACCTGCCCGGCCCCGGTCGCCGAACTCCTCCAGGTTGTACGGGACTTCCCGCTGCCGCCGCTCCCCAAGGACACCCCCGAGGACGAATGGCTGCTGCCCGGCGGCCCCGAGGGCGCGGGGGAACCGGGTGCCGTGCGCCGGGGCGTGGGCTACGGCGTGGGCATGGTGCACATGCTCGGCGCCGAGGGCGCGGACGAGGTCTCCACGGCGACCGTGAAGGTCCACGACGGTGTGGCGACGGTGCTGTGCGCGGCCGTCGAGACCGGCCAGGGCTTCACGACGCTGGCCCGGCAGATCGTCCAGGAGACCCTCGGCGTCGACGAGGTGCACGTGGCGCCCGTCGACACCGACCAGCCCCCGGCGGGCGCGGGCTGCCGCGGCCGGCACACCTGGGTGTCGGGCGGCGCGGTGGAGCGGGCGGCGAAGATGGTCCGCACGCAGCTCCTCCAGCCGCTCGCCCACAAGTTCGGCATGTCGACGGAGCTGCTCCAGATCACCGACGGCAAGATCACGTCGTACGACGGAGTCCTCTCGACGACCGTCGCCGAGGCGCTGGACGGCAAGGAACTGTGGGCCACCGCCCAGTGCCGCCCGCACCCGACCGAGCCGCTCGACGAGACCGGCCAGGGCGACGCCTTCGTGGGCATGGCCTTCTGCGCGATCCGCGCCGTGGTGGACGTCGACATCGAGATCGGCTCCGTACGGGTCGTGGAACTGGCCGTCGCCCAGGACGTGGGCCGGGTGCTGAACCCGGCCCAGCTGACCGCCCGGATCGAGGCGGGCGTGACGCAGGGCGTGGGCATCGCGCTCACGGAGAACCTCCGCACCCCACGGGGCCTGATCCGCCACCCCGACCTGACCGGTTACGCCCTCCCGACGGCCCTCGACGCGCCCGACATCCGCATCGTCCGGCTGGTCGAGGAGCGGGACGTGGTGGCGCCGTTCGGGGCGAAGGCGGTCAGCGCGGCGCCGGTGGTCGCGTCCCCGGCGGCCGTCGCGTCCGCCGTACGGGCCGCGACGGGACGCCCCGTGAACCGGCTGCCGATACGCCCCCAGGCCGCGGTGGTCACGGACCGGTCCTGACGCCCGAGCCGGGCGGGGTCGAAGCGTCGGCCTGCTGGACGAGGCGCTGCGCACGCGGACCCCGCGGATCGGACTGTGGCTGGACACCTCCGAGCTGACGGTGCGACAGACGGTGGGGCAGACGGTGGAGGCGATTGTGGCGGAAAGGGAACGCGCGAGGGTCCTCTGAGCGTCATGTGAGGTGGACGCGTCGTGGTCGCCGGGCACTTGGCTCGCGGGCGGGTCGCTGTTCCGGGGCGTTGTCAGTGGTGGGGCGTAGTGTTCTGGGCAGTGGGGGACGAACTGCCGGGCCTGGCCGGGCGGTCTGCCGTGCTCCGCCAGGGGACGGGAGCAAGCACATGCGGGGGAGCCCATGAGTACGACCGACGCCGGTTCCGCGGTGATCACCCTGAGCGAGGCCGAGCTGGACCCGTGGGTGACCCACGCGTCGACGCGGCACTGGCTGGCCGGCCCCGGCCTGCCGTCCGGTAACGGCCTGCTGAGCTTCGAGGAGCTGAGCCGGGAGGGGCTGCGCACGGTCGCGGACTCGACGGGCGGCCCGGACGGCCTCCTCTCGGCGGAGCTGCGCGAGCAGCTGGTGATAGGCGGACTGCTGGGCCCCGGCGGCCTGGAGACGGAATCGGTCCTGCTGGACGGCGCGACGGGCGAGATCTCGACGACGCAGTTCCTGCCCGACCGCCCCGACCTGATGGACCGCCGCCCCCTGGCGCCCTCCCTGCGGACGCTGGTCCGCTTCGCCGAGGCGACGGACGAACTGGCGGGTCTGCGCGGCCAGTTCGCCTCCTACGCGGGCCGGTTCGGCCCCAAGGCGGTGGCGGAGGCTTCCCAGCACCTGCTGTCGGTCTTCCGTGACGGGGCGGACGGCGAACCGGCCCCGTTCTGGAAGATGGCAGCCCTGATCCGACCCCTGTCCCTGGTCGCGGGCCGGGGCGGCACCTCCGGCCTGTCCCTGGACCTCCCGCACCGCCTGCTGGACCAGGAGTTCGGCCCCGGCAAGGTGGCCCGCTTCGAGGACGTCGACTTCCCCGCCACCCTCACGCACGAGCCGACCCGCCGCTTCCTGCGCGAGGTGGGTCTGCCGGAGGACGCCCACGTCTTCTCCCTCGACACGGACGTACCGCTGGCGACGCTGTCCGAGTACGACGCCGACCGGGACGCCCCGGCGGCCCTCCCCTCCGGGGCGCACTGCCTGATACGGCTCGGCCACCTGGTCGAGGACAGCAGCCTGGTCATCGACGGCGCGACGGGCGCGGTCCTCCACTGGAGCGAACCCGAGGCGACGCTCTCCCCCCTGAACACGGACGTCTCGACCCTCGCCTTCACTCTCTGGCTCCTGCACCGCGAGCGCACGCTGGACGCCCAGTCGGACCACGAGCTGACGACCGACACGTACGACCAGCTGGCCATGACGATGCTCCAGGTCCTGTCCACCGTCGACCCGACGGGCGTCTCGGCGGGCCGGACCGGCCGCCACTACTGGACGCGGGCGTTCCGGGACGAGGCGGGTGGGGTGTTGTGAGCCGGCCGGCCGCTCAGGTCCGCTGACCCGGGCCGGCCACGGCTCACGCGTCTGACGGGCCGTGACGTGCTCCCGGAGTCGACGGTCGCGCCGGGGCGCTCCGTCCGTTTGCTCCAGGTGCGCCCTGATCGCGCCCTGGTGCACCCCAGGACACCGCCCGCACGCTCGGACCCATGGGGGATACACGCGAGCCGAGCATCATCCCGCTACCCGGACCTGACGGTCACCGGCAGGCGCCCTTGGGTGTGCCGCAGCCCTGGGAGAAGACCGACCGGGCCCAGGCCGCGATGGAAGGCGCCACCGGGCCGGAGCCACCCGCTCCGCCCGTCTGCCCCAACTGCGGGCTTGTCGGTGATCGGCGTGTCACCTACTACGGCTGGCACGTCCTCCTCGAACCGGACATGCCGGTGCCCGCGCACATGGTGCCCGCCTGGCACCGCTGGTACGTCGACGCCAACGGCACGGCCTGGAACAGCCGTGAGGACGAGCCCGTGCCCGGTGCGGTGTGCCGGGTGCCGCACCGGATCGCCTGTCCCGGTCTGAGGCTCGAGGAGGTCGGTCTCTGGCGGTGGCTGGACGCCGTACGCGCGGAGAACGCGCGCCGGGCGCGGCGCGAGGCCGAGGGGGAAACCGACCCGGGAGCCCTTCCGGCCGCCGGCTGACGCTGTCGGCCCCTGGAAGATCCCTTGGCTATTACTTCAGGAGACCCCTCAGGAGATCCCTCAGGAGATCCCTGAGTAGATTCCTCAGGAGATCCCGCAGTGTTTCCGCAAAGGGAGAAGACCGTCCCGGAGCCGCCTGACGTGGATGCCGGACGCGGCCCACGCGCTGGTCGTCGACGTCGCCTCGGAGGTCGGAGGGGAGGCCGGGGGATCGCGGGGCGGTTGAGGGCGCTGTGACGTCGGTCCCACCCGGAGGTGCCCCGGGCCGGTCCGCGCGTTGAGCGACTCGGGGCGCCGGTAGGGTGGCCCGGTTGTCATACGTAGCCGAGCCGTCAGGCTCCCTCGAACGAGCCGCCCGACCCTCAACGGAGACCGTGACTACCACCGCCGGCACCAGCTCTGCCTCGCACCACCTGTCCCCGGCGTTCCCCGGCCGCGCCCCCTGGGGTACCGCCAGCAAGCTGCGCGCCTGGCAGCAGGGCGCGATGGACAAGTACATCCAGGAGCAGCCGCGGGACTTCCTGGCGGTCGCCACCCCCGGCGCCGGCAAGACGACCTTCGCGCTGACGCTGGCCTCCTGGCTGTTGCACCACCACGTCGTGCAGCAGGTGACCGTGGTGGCCCCGACCGAGCACCTGAAGAAGCAGTGGGCCGAGGCCGCGGCCCGGATAGGGATCAAGCTCGACCCGGAGTACAGCGCCGGGCCGCTCGGCCGGGAGTACCACGGCGTCGCCGTGACGTACGCCGGTGTCGGCGTCCGGCCCATGCTGCACCGCAACCGCGTGGAGCAGCGCAAGACCCTCGTCATCCTCGACGAGATCCACCACGCCGGTGACAGCAAGTCCTGGGGCGAGGCCTGCCTGGAGGCCTTCGAGCCCGCGACTCGACGGCTGGCCCTTACCGGTACGCCCTTCCGGTCGGACACCAACCCCATCCCCTTCGTGACGTACGAGGAGGGGAACGACGGGATCCGGCGGTCCGCCGCCGACTACACCTACGGCTACGGCAACGCCCTCGCCGACAACGTGGTGCGGCCCGTCATCTTCCTCTCCTACAGCGGCAACATGCGCTGGCGCACCAAGGCCGGTGACGAGATCGCCGCGCGGCTCGGCGAGCCGATGACCAAGGACGCCATCAGTCAGGCCTGGCGGACCGCGCTCGATCCGCGCGGTGAGTGGATGCCGTCTGTGCTGCGCGCCGCCGATCACCGGCTGACCGAGGTGCGGAAGGCCATCCCGGACGCGGGTGCCCTCGTCATCGCCTCCGACCAGGACTCGGCGCGGGCGTACGCCAAGCTCATCCGGGAGATCACAGGCAGCAAGGCGACCCTCGTGCTGTCCGACGACTCCGGGGCCTCCGAGCGGATCGACGAGTTCAGCGCGAACAACGACCGGTGGATGGTCGCGGTCCGGATGGTGTCCGAGGGCGTCGACGTGCCGCGGCTCGCGGTCGGGGTGTACGCCACCACCATCTCGACGCCGCTCTTCTTCGCGCAGGCCGTGGGGCGTTTCGTGCGGTCCCGGCGGCGCGGCGAGACCGCGTCGGTGTTCCTGCCGACCGTGCCCGACCTGCTCTCCTTCGCCAACGAGATGGAGCGCGAGCGCGACCACGTCCTCGACAAGCCCAAGAAGGAGGGCGAGGAGGATCCGTACGCCGAGTCCGAGAAGGAGATGGACGAGGCGAACCGGGAGCAGGACGAGGACACCGGCGAGCAGGACATGCTGCCCTTCGAGGCGCTGGAGTCCGACGCCGTCTTCGACCGGGTCATGTACAACGGCGCCGAGTTCGGTATGCAGGCCCACCCGGGGAGTGAGGAGGAGCAGGACTACCTCGGCATCCCCGGGCTGCTGGAGCCCGACCAGGTCCAGCTGCTGCTGCAGAAGCGGCAGGCCCGGCAGATCGCGCACAGCCGCAAGAAGCCGGACGAGGAGGCCGACCTGCTCGAAGTGCCCGCCGAGCGGCGGCCGGTGGTCTCCCACAAGGAGATGATGGAGCTGCGGCGGCAGCTCAACACGATGGTCGGCGCGTACGTCCACCAGAGCGGCAAGCCGCACGGGGTGATCCACACCGAGCTGCGGCGGGTGTGCGGCGGGCCTCCGGCGGCGGAGGCGACGGCGGGGCAGTTGCGGCAGCGGATCGCCAAGGTGCAGGAGTGGGCCACGCGGATGCGGTGACGGTGTGGGTGCGGGTGGCCGGTGCGCATACCGCCGCAAAGGTGAGCAGTACACACCCGCCGCTGCCCGGATTCTGGACGGAGCCTTCCGCTCAGCGAACCTGCTTCGCTACTGTCCCGCTACGCATACGCCCCGTGGCAGTGCCGCCGCGGAGCGCAGCCGTGAAGCGACGCGGCCCGGACAGGCCGGGCCGCCGGCCGATCGGCGGCCTCTGAAGCGCGTTGCCGCCGGGACTCGGTGACGCATCCGCCGACCAGGGAGCCGCCGACCTCACCACTAAGGAGTGGGCGTCGTGACCGCGGAGACCTCCCAGACGCTCGATCGGGGACTGCGTGTCCTCAAGCTGCTGGCCGACACGGACCACGGGCTGACCGTGACCGAGCTCTCTCTCAGGCTGGGCGTGAACCGGACCGTCGTGTACCGGTTGCTCGCCACGCTGGAACAGCACGCCCTCATACGCCGTGACCTGGGCGGACGTGCCCGCGTCGGGCTGGGCGTGCTGCGCCTTGGACGGCAGGTCCATCCGCTCGTACGGGAGGCCGCGATGCCGGCGCTGCGGTCGCTGGCCGAGGACATCGGCGCGACGGCGCACCTGACCCTGGTCGACGGGGCGGACGCGCTGGCCGTGGCCGTGGTGGAGCCGACTTGGACGGACTACCACGTCGCCTACCGCGCGGGGTTCCGCCACCCCCTGGACCGGGGCGCCGCGGGCAAGGCGATCCTGGCGGCCCGGCAGCATCCGAGGGCCGACCCGGGCTACACCCTGACGCAGGGCGAGCTGGAGGCCGGCGCGTGCGGGGCGGCGGCGCCGCTGCTGGGCGTGACGGGCGTCGAGGGCAGTGTGGGCGTGGTGATGCTGGCGGACGTGGTGCCGGAGCGGGTGGGCCCGAGGGTGATGGACGCGGCACGGGAGGTCGCGGAGGCGCTGAGCTGACGCACGCCGCATTCGCCCACAGCGTCCGTCCGGCCCGGGGCCGGACGCCCTGGTACCGGCCGGGTCCCACCCCCGCGTTAGATTGATGCCGTGTTCTCTCGCCTCACGCGCCCCCGGACCATCGCCGTCTGCGCCCTGCCCGTCGTGGCCCTGCTCGCCACGGCGGCCTTCGCGCCGCTGCCGTTCTCGGTGGCGCAGCCGGGGATGACGGCGAACGTGCTCGGCGAGAACAAGGGCGCCGAGGTGATCACCATCTCGGGCGCGCCCGTCCGGAACACCCGTGGTCAGCTGCGGATGACGACCATCGAGGCGACCTCCCCGGACACCCGTGTCTCCCTCCCGGACGTCATCGACGGCTGGTTCCGCAACGACCAGGCGGTCATGCCGCGCGACTCCGTCTACCCGAGCGGGGACAACGTCAAGGAGATCGAGCGGCACAACGAGCGGCAGATGCGGGAGTCCCAGGACGCGGCGACGCAGGCCGCGCTGGGGTACCTCGGCCTCGACGACAAGGACGTCGAGGTCAGCCTGAAGCTCGCGGACGTGGGCGGGCCCAGTGCGGGGCTGCTGTTCTCCCTGGGGATCATCGACAAGCTCGACGGCGACGGCACCGGAGGGGATCTCACGGGGGGCCGGGTCATCGCCGGCACGGGCACGATCGACGCGGCCGGCAAGGTCGGTGCGGTGGGGGGCGTCTCCCTCAAGACGCAGGCCGCCAAGCGTGACGGTGCGACGGTGTTCCTGGTGCCGAAGGCGGAGTGCGGGGACGCGCGGGCGGAGCTGCCGAAGGGACTGCGGCTGATCCCCGTGACCACGCTGAAGGGCACGGTGAGTTCCCTGCTGGCCCTGGAGACGGGCAAGGGGTCCGTGCCCAGCTGTTAGTGGGCGGGGGCTGCCGTCCCCGGCCGGGTGGCGAGCCGTAAACCGACCTCTACGAGGGTCCAGCCGACCAGCGTCCGGAGGTCTCGTCGGTGCCCGGTGGCGGGGCGGGCGTCGGCCTCGGCGCGGAGTTCGGCGGCGCGGGCGTGGTGCAGGGTGAGGTGGATGTCGGGGTGCATCTCAGTCCGTCCTGATCGGGAAGGCGTGGGTGTGGAGGCGGACCTGCTCGGCGCCGGGGGTGTCCTCGGCGGCCGCGCGGTCGCGGTAGGTCTCGATCAGCGCGTGCATCTTCTCGACGAGCTCCTGTGTCAGTTCGGGCGTCAGTCGCAGGGTCGCGCTGCTCATGTCTCCGACGTGGCGCCACTCCTCGGGCCATGAGCCGCGGTTGCCCAGCCACGTCGACAGGTCCCGGGTCTGCGTGGTGGCGGCCTCGTGGAGGTACATGTCCGCAGCGCCGCGTACCGCCGGGTCCGAGTCGTCGAGTAGGTCGGTGTCGAAACGCAGGCCGCGGTAGGCCGCCTTCCACCACCGCTCGCGCCCCTTGCCTCGCTCGGGGGCGTCCTCGACGAAGCCGTACTCTGCGAGTTGGCGCAGGTGGTAGCTGGCAGCCCCGCTGGACTCGCCCAGCTTCGCGGCCAATTGCGAGGCGGTGGCTGGGCCACCGAAGCGCAGGGCGTCCAGCAACTGCATCCGCAGGGGGTGCGCGAGCCCGCGCAGGGATCGGGCGTCGAGTTGCCGTACTTGTGGGTTCTGAGGTTCGGTCACGGTGCAAAGGTATCCTTGCAAAGAAATCCTTGCAAGGGTCTCTTTGTAACTCTGCTCGCTCCGTGGTCACCCCTCCCTGACAAACCCCTCCTCCACCATCCAGTCCAGCGCCACCTGATGCGGATCCTCCCCGTCCACGTCCACCTTCG
This sequence comes from Streptomyces sp. NPDC033136, assembly GCF_055578235.1. Taxonomy (NCBI): domain Bacteria; kingdom Bacillati; phylum Actinomycetota; class Actinomycetes; order Kitasatosporales; family Streptomycetaceae; genus Streptomyces; species Streptomyces sp. NPDC033136. The sequence continues at coordinate 410,993 of NZ_JBVIPD010000004.1, read as the reverse complement.
CGTTCAGCGTCCGGGCCACGGTGTTGTTCAGCCTCGCCGTCACCGGGTTCAGGACCTCCGCGATCGCCGGCCACTCCTTCAACGTCCTCGCGTTGATCATCGGCGCGGCGTTGTAGTTGGGGAAGAACTTCCTGTCGTCGTCCATCACCGCCAGGTTCATGGACTTGATGCGCCCGTCGGTGGTGAACACCTCCCCGTAGGTGCAGTTGCCCTTCGCGGTCTGCGTGTAGATGATCCCGGTGTCCATCTGCGTGATGTTCCGCGCCGGCACGTCCATGCCGTAGGCCTTCTGCATGCCCGGCAACCCGTCCGCCCGGTTCGCGAACTCCACCTCCACGCACAGCTTCACGGCCCCCGGGTCGGACTTCGCCAGCCTCGCCACGTCCGACGTGGTCTTCGTGCCGTACTTCTGCGCGTTCTCCTGGTTCATCGCCAGCGCGTACGTGTTGTCGAGTGCCGAAGGCGGCAGCCAGGCCAGCCCGTTCTTCGCGTCCTCCTTCTTCACCGCCTCCCACTGCTGCTGCGGATCGGTGATCGGCTCGCTGTGCCCGAGGTACGTGATCCAGGCCGTGCCCGTGTACTCGTACCCGGCGTCCGCGTCGCCCTTGCGGACCGCCTCGCGGCTGCCGAGGGAACCCTGGATGCCGGTGCGGTCGATCACGTCCGCGCCGGCCGCCTCGAACGCGATGCCCATGATCGCGCCGAGGATCAGCTGCTCGGTGAACGACTTCGACGTCACCGTCAGATGCGCGCCCTCCAGCGGCTCACCCCGGCCGATCGAGCCCGGCTCCACGTCGTCGGTCAGTGGAGAGCCGCTGGTCAGGCCGCAGCCGGCCGCTGCCATCAGCAGGCCTGCCGCCGACAGGCACGTACGTCGCCTCATGGCTGCAGTCCCCGCGGCCGCAGCATCAGTTCGGCGATCGACGCCAGCCAGTCCACCAGGAGCGCCAGCACCACCGTGAGGATCGACCCCAGCACCAGCACCGGCATCCGCTGGTTGGTGATCCCCGTCGTGATCAGCACGCCGAGGCCGCCGCCCCCGCCGAAGACCGCCAGGGTCGCCGTACCGACGTTCAGGACGAGGGCCGTGCGCACGCCCGCCAGGACCAGCGGGACCGCGAGGGGAAGTTCCACCCGGGTCAGTACCCCCATCGGGGACATGCCGATGCCACGGGCCGCCTCCAGCAGGGTCGGGTCGTTCGCCTTCAGGCCCGCGATCGTGTTGGCGAGCACGGGCAGGATGGCGTAGACGATGATGCCGATCAGGGCGGCTCTGCGGCCGATGCCCAGCCAGATCACCAGGAGGGCGAGCAGACCGATCGCCGGGGTCGCCTGGCCCGTGTTGGCGAGGGCCATGGCCGCCGGCGAGGCCCTGCTCATCGCCCCGCGGGTCAGCAGGATGCCCAGCGGGATCGCGATGATCAGCACGAAGAACGTGGAGATCACCGTCAGCTGGATGTGCTGCCACAGCGCCTTGGTGACCTGGCCGCCCGACAGGGCGTTGCGGGTGAGCGCGTCCAGGTCGGCCTGCTGGAACCAGAGCCAGGTGGCGAGCAGCACGGCGATCAGGGTGACCGGCAGGAGCGTCAGCTTCTGCCAGGTGAGACGGACGGGCGGGCGCTCCGGTGGGGGCGCCTCATCGAGAGGCCCGGAGGTCTCCTCGACCTCCGTGGCCGTCACCGTTCCCCTCCCGGGCCGCTCACGACGGCCGGGCCTGTGGCCCCCTCCTGCTCCGCGTGTGTCTGCGCGGCACGCAGCGACTCCAGTTCGTGCTGGTGCTCCATCGCGTCGAGCCGGTCGGCCTCCAGCATCTCGTGCACGGAGTTCATGAGCGTCTCCATGTCGACGACGCCCGTGTACTCCCCGCGCCGCCCGGTCACCGCCACGCGCCCCGCGTTGTCGGTGAGCACCGCCTCCAGCGCGTCCCGCAGGGTGGCGTCCCGGGTGACCGTGTCGTGCACCAGGGTTCCGGCCCGGGCCAGTGAGCCCCGGGCCCGCACCAGGTCGCCGCGCCGCAGCCACTTGTAGGGGCGGCCGCGCCGGTCGAGCAGCAGGATCTCGCTGGTGCCGCTCGCCCGCAGCCGGTTGAAGATCTGCTGAAGGGAGTCGTCGACCGTGACCGTCGGGTAGCCGGTGATCTCCACGTCCCGTACGCGGGTCAGGTTCAGCCGCTTCAGCGCCGCACCGGCGCCCACGAAGCCGGACACGAAGTCGTCGGCCGGGTTGGTCAGGATCGCCTCGGGGCTGTCGAACTGCGCGATGTGCGACCGCTCGCGCAGCACCGCGATCCGGTCGCCGATCTTGATCGCCTCGTCGAAGTCGTGGGTGACGAAGACGATCGTCTTGTGCAGCTCGTGCTGCAGGCGGATCAGCTCGTCCTGGAGGTGGTCCCGGGTGATCGGGTCCACCGCCCCGAACGGCTCGTCCATCAGCAGCACCGGGGGATCGGCGGCCAGGGCCCGGGCCACGCCCACGCGCTGCTGCTGCCCACCGGAGAGCTGGCGCGGGTAGCGGCCGCGGAACTCCGCGGGGTCGAGGCCGACGAGGTCGAGGAGTTCCTCGGTCCGTTCCCTGATCCGCCCCTTCGGCCAGCCGATCATCTTCGGGACGACCCCGATGTTCTGCGCGACCGTCATGTGCGGGAAGAGCCCGGCGGACTGGATGGCGTAGCCGACCTTGCGCCGCAGCCTGACCGGGTCCATGTCGGTGACGTCCTCGCCGCCGATGCGGATGCGGCCGCCGGTCGGCTCGATCAGCCGGTTGATCATCTTGAGGGTGGTCGACTTCCCGCAGCCCGACGGGCCGACGAAGACGACGACCTCGCCCGCCCTGATCTCCATGCTCACGTTGTCCACGGCCGGCTGCGCACTGCCGGGGTAGCGCTTGGTCAGGCTCTCCAGCTCGATGGACGCCCCGTGGTCGCCGGTCTCAGGCACGGATCCCCCTGGGAATGGTCAGCCGTCCGATCAGGACGTACGCGGCGTCGAACAGCAGCGCCAGGACGATGATGCCGAGCGTGCCCGCGAGGACCTGGTTGAGCGCGTTGGCACTGCCCAGCGAGGCGAGGCCGCGGAAGATGACGTTGCCGAGGCCGGGACCGGAGGCGTAGGCGGCGATGGCCGCGATGCCCATCAGCATCTGGGTGGAGACCCGGATCCCGGTCAGGATCGGCGGCCAGGCCAGCGGCAGCTCGATCCGCAGCAACCGGGCCGGCCGGGACATCCCGATGCCCGTGGCCGCGTCCACCAGCGTCGGGTCGACCCCGCGCAGCCCGACGATCGCGTTGCGCACCACTGGCAGCAGCCCGTACAGCGTCAGCGCGATCACCGTCGGCGGCACGCCCAGCCCGACGATCGGGATGAGCAGACCGATCAGGGCGAGCGCCGGCACGGTCAGGATGGTGGCGGTGGTCGTGGTCGCGAGGTTCCCGGCCCACGTGCTGCGGTAGGTGGCGACACCGATCAGCACCCCGAGCAGGGTCGCGACGACCATGCACTGGAAGACGGCGCTCGCGTGCTGGTAGGCGTCCGCGAGTAGCTGCTGGTGCCGGTTGACCAGGTACTCCCAGAAGTTCACACGCGCTCACCCCAAGCCTCAGGTCTCCTCCGCGGCCTGCTCCACGAGCGGGATGATCCGCAGCGGAACGGGGTTCTCCATGACGATCGCCGTGGAGGCCCGGACGATGCCATCAAAACCGACGACCCGGTCGATCACACGCTGGAGATCGGCGTTCGAGCGGGCCACGAGCCGGCACAGCATGTCCCCGCTGCCGGTGGTCGTGTGCAGCTCCAGCACCTCCGGCACGGTCGCCAAGTGGGCCCGTACGTCGGCGCCTTGTCCCTGCCGGATCTGCAGCGTCGCGAACGCCGTGACCGGGTAGCCGAGCGCCGCCGGATCCACCTCCGGACCAAATCCGCGGATGACTCCGTTCGACTGAAGCCGGTCCAGCCGCGCCTGCACCGTGCCCCGGGCCACACCCAGCCGCCGGGACATCTCCAGCACCCCGATCCGCGGCTCCCGCGCCAGCAGCAGGATGATCCGGCCGTCCAGATGATCGATCGCCACAGCAGCCTCCCGGCATGGTCATCCTGTACAGAAGGGTCGTCAATGCAGCCGTATTGCTGAACATATTGCCCAGCCAAAACGCAAACTATTGCGCACCTTGCCGACCGGGGAGACCCTGCGGCTATGACGCAGACCACACACCACACTCCCGACACCGCCCGGCAGGCCGACCCCTTCCCGGTCAAGGGAATGGACGCGGTCGTCTTCGCCGTGGGCAACGCCAAGCAGGCGGCGCACTACTACTCCACCGCCTTCGGCATGAAGCTGGTCGCCTACTCCGGACCGGAGAACGGCAGCCGCGAGACCGCGAGCTACGTGCTGGAGAACGGCTCGGCCCGGTTCGTCCTCACCTCGGCCATCCAGCCCGCCACGGACTGGGGCCACTTCCTCGCCCGGCACGTGGCCGAGCACGGCGACGGCGTCGTCGACCTCGCCATCGAGGTCCCGGACGCGCGCGCAGCGTACGCCTACGCCCTCGAACACGGCGCCCGTTCGGTGGCCGAGCCGTACGAGCGGAAGGACGAGCACGGCACGGTCGTCCTGGCCGCGATCGCCACCTACGGCGAGACCCGCCACACCCTCGTCGAGCGCTCCGGCTACGACGGCCCCTACCTGCCCGGCTACGTCGCGGCCGAGCCGATCGTCGAGCCGCCCGCGCAGCGCACCTTCCAGGCGATCGACCACTGCGTCGGCAACGTCGAGCTCGGCCGGATGAACGAGTGGGTCGGCTTCTACAACAGGGTGATGGGCTTCACGAACATGAAGGAGTTCGTGGGCGACGACATCGCCACCGAGTACAGCGCGCTGATGTCGAAGGTCGTCGCCGACGGCACGCTCAAGGTCAAGTTCCCGATCAACGAACCGGCCATCGCCAGGAAGAAGTCCCAGATCGACGAGTATCTGGAGTTCTACGGCGGGGCGGGAGTGCAGCACATCGCGCTCAACACGAACGACATCGTGCAGACGGTCCGCACCATGCGCGCGGCCGGTGTCGAGTTCCTCAACACGCCCGACTCCTACTACGACACGCTGGGGGAGTGGGTCGGCGAGACCCGCGTCCCGATCGACACCCTGCGCGAACTGAGGATCCTCGCCGACCGCGACGAGGACGGCTACCTGCTGCAGATCTTCACCAAGCCGGTCCAGGACCGTCCGACCGTCTTCTTCGAGATCATCGAGCGCCACGGCTCGATGGGCTTCGGCAAGGGCAACTTCAAGGCCCTCTTCGAGGCGATCGAGCGCGAGCAGGCCCGCCGCGGCAACCTGTGACCCGATCGCCCCACCGAGCCCGTGCGGGTGTCACGGGGCACCCGCGCGGGCGCGGCGGGTGCCGGAGCGATCCGCGCCGGGATGCAACCAGAGAGGCGGAAGGGCAGCATGAGAAAGGTGCAGCCTCTTGGAGGTGTTGAGGATGCGACGAGCATGCGCCACCGCCGCGGCCCTGATCCTTCCCCTCGCCCTTGCGGGAGGGACTGCCGCCGCAGCGCCACAAGGCACTCCACCGTCTCGAACCGCCGAGGTCCTCCCAGCCCAAGGGGGACCGGAAGACATATGTGACTACACCGACCGCCGGCCCAACCTTCAGCGCGGGTCATCCGGTTCCGCCGTACGACAAGCCCAGTGCTATCTGAACCAGGCCGTCGACGCCGGCCTGGACGAGGATGGGGACTTCGGCCAGGAGACGCGACGTGCAACCAGGTACTTCCAGCGATGCGCCGGCATCGTCGTCGATGGACGCATCGGTGCTCAGAGCTGGTCGTTCCTTTCCTTCTGGGCCAACGACCCGGGACGCCCCTTCTGCTGATCGGGTCTGCCCGGAACGGTTCACACCGACCGCCCCCGGTGCGAACCTGTGATCATGAGCCGTAGCGAAGCGCCCCGTTCCGAAGACGCAGACGCCGCAGCGACCGGCGGCCTCGTCGACTCCCTGCTCAGCGGCCTGCCCGCGGAGGCCGTCCTCACCGATCCCGACGTCACGGCCTCCTACTCCAACGACATGGCGAGCTTCTGCCCGGCCGGCACCCCGGCCGTCGTCGTGCTGCCCCGCACGGCCGAACAGGTCCAGCACGTGATGCGCACCGCCACCGCCCTGCGCGTCCCCGTCGTCCCGCAGGGCGCCCGTACCGGACTGTCCGGCGCCGCGAACGCCTCCGAGGGCTGCATCGTGCTCTCCCTGACCAGGATGGACCGGATCCTGGAGATCAACCCGGTCGACCGCGTCGCCGTGGTCGAGCCGGGCGTCGTCAACGCCGCCCTGTCCCGGGCCGTCGGCGAACACGGCCTGTACTACCCGCCGGACCCCTCCAGCTGGGAGATGTGCACCATCGGCGGCAACATCGGCACCGCCTCCGGCGGCCTGTGCTGCGTGAAGTACGGGGTCACCGCCGAGTACGTCCTCGGGCTGGACGTGGTGCTGGCCGACGGGCGGCTCATGTCCACCGGCCGCCGCACCGCCAAGGGCGTCGCCGGGTACGACCTGACCCGCCTGTTCGTCGGCTCCGAGGGCTCGCTCGGCATCGTCGTGCGCGCCGTCCTCGCACTGCGTCCCAAGCCGCCCGCCCAGCTGGTGCTGGCCGCCGAGTTCGCCTCCGGGGCCGCCGCCTGCGACGCCGTGTGCCGGATCACGGAGGGCGGCCACGTCCCGTCACTCCTCGAACTCATGGACCGTACGACGGTCAAGGCCGTCAACGACCTCGCGCAGATGGGCCTCCCCGAGACCACCGAAGCCCTGCTCCTGGCCGCCTTCGACACCACCGCCCCGGCCGCCGACCTCGCCGCCGTCGGCGCGCTGTGCGAGGCCGCCGGCGCCACCCAGGTCGTACCGGCCGACGACGCGGCCGAGTCCGAACTGCTGCTCCAGGCACGCCGGCTGTCGCTCACCGCGCTCGAAGCCGTCAAGGGCGTCACGATGATCGACGACGTGTGCGTGCCGCGCTCCCGGCTCGCCGAGATGCTCGACGGGGTCGACCGGATCGCCGAGAAGTACCAGCTCACCATCGGTGTCGTCGCCCACGCGGGCGACGGCAACACCCACCCGACGGTCTGTTTCGACCCGGCGGACCCCGACGAGTCCCGGCGCGCCCGCGAGTCCTTCGACGAGATCATGGCCCTCGGCCTGGAACTCGGCGGCACCATCACCGGCGAACACGGCGTCGGCGTACTGAAGAAGGAGTGGCTGGCGCGCGAGATCGGCCCCGTCGGGATGGAGATGCAGCGAGCCGTCAAGCGGGCCTTCGACCCGCTGAACATCCTGAACCCGGGCAAGCTCTTCTGACGCCGGTGTCCTCACTGGGCGAGCAGCTCGTCCAACTCGTCGTCGAGACCGAGCTGCTCACCCTCCGCCCCGGGCGGAACCACCCGCAGGGTGCGCTCCAGCCAGGCCGACACCGGGGCCGCCGGTGCTTCCAGCAGGGCGTCCCCGTCGGGCGAACTCAGCGCCATCAGCACGACGCTGCGCCCCCCGGTCTTCGCCGGCCACACCCGCACGTCCCCCTGCCCGCAGGGCCGGAACACCCCCTCCACCAGCAGGTCCCGGGCGAACGTCCAGTGCACCGGGTGCTCGGAGTCGATGTGGAAGGTGACGTGCACGGCGTATGGGTCGCCGGTGACGTACCCGAGCAGGGCCGGCACCGCGACCCTGTGCTCCGGCGACAGGACGAGTTCCAGCTCCAGTTCCCGCTCCACCACGGTCCGCATGGCGGTGTTCCCTTCTCCTGACGGCTGCCCGCGAGGGCCGGTCAGCATCAGAGAGCGGGCGGGGGCCGCGGCATTACGCGCGTTGCCGCAAGTTTCTTTTCTCGCAGGGGGATCCGCCGGGGTGGCGCCGTGCGTAGCACATCGGTGCTCGAAAGGGGTGGGTCCGGTGGGAGCGGCGGTGGGGCTTGCGCCTGTCTGATAGATGTGGAGGCCCTCATATGGCCCTCGAGCAGATACGGGACGACGGACATGAGCGCCCCAACCCCGGCCCCCGGTGACGACAGGCCCCGCGAAGGGTATTACCCGGACCCGTCCATTCCTGGATACGTCCGGTACTGGAACGGTGCCTCCTGGGTGCCGGGCACCAGCCGTCCGGCGCCCAAGGACGGCGAGTCGTTCGCGCCGCCGCCCGGTGCGGGGGCGGCTCCCGCCGCCTCGGTCGAGGAGACCGGCCCGCACTTCTTCGACGAGGACCCGGCCGACGAGCCCGCCGCCGACGCCCAGCACGGCAGCCGTCCCGAACCGGCCTCCGCCTGGGGCGCCGACCGCTCCCGCCAGTCCGGCTTCGGGAGCGACCAGGACCGCCGTGTGTCGTGGGGCGCACCGCAGGGGGCACAGGGGGGCCAGGGCGGGGCCCAGCAGGGGACGGACCCGAGGGTGCCGCACGCCGACCGGCAGCCGGACGGGGAGTCGGTCCGCGCCGACGGCAAGGTCCCGGCTTCGCCCGCGCAGGGGGGATCCCCGTCGCGGGCCGGTCAGGAGCCGAACGCGGCGGCCGACGGCACGTTCGTGTTCCGCCGCCCGACGGGGAAGTCCGGGGGAGGGGCCGCCGCGGACGCCCCCGACGAGGGCACGATGACGTTCCGGGCGGTGTCTCCGCGCGCGGGAGGCTCCGGCGGTGGCGCGAAGCCGCCGGGGTCCCCGGGTGGCGGGGCCGGCGGTTCCGGGGTCAACTCCGGGGCCGCGGGCTTCGGTTCCGTGGACCCGGGCATCGGCGCGCCGGCGGGGCCGTCCGGCCCCGCCGGCCACTCCGGTGCTTCGGGCTTCGGCCCGGCGGGACCCGCCTTCGGCGGCCAGGCCGGATCGGCGGCCTCCGGTGCCGCCCCGTCGGGACCCGCCTTCGGCGCGCAGGGCGGCGCGGCGGGCTCCGGCGGCAACTCCGGGAGCCCGGGCTTCGGCTCGGCCGGTCCGGCCGTGCCGGGTACCGGCCAGGCGGGGCCCGCCTTCGGCGCACAGCCCGGGGCGGCCGGTTCCGGCAGCGGTCCGGCCGGGCCCGGCTTCGGCGCCGGCAAGGCCGCCGCCGCCCGGGCCGCCGCGCAGGGAGGCGCCCAGGCCCCGGCAGCGCTGTCGGGCCCCCAGGCGGCCCCCGTCCCCCCGCAGTCCGCCGGACCCGGCAGCCCCCAGCCCGCCGCCGCCTCCCCGGCCACGCCTCTGAGCGCCGGCCTTGGCGGCGGTCAGTCCTCCTGGGCGCAGCAGGTGCACCGGCTCGCCGGAGGCGGTGGCGGGGACGAGCAGCCCGTCGCGCCCTGGAAGCCGCCGGTCGAGGACGTGTTCCAGGCGGCCGCCCGGCGCCAGGCGTCGGCCCGCCCCGCAGGACTCGGCAAGCGGCTCGCCGCCCGTCTGCTGGACACCGTCGTCCTGGCCTGCCTCACCGCCGCGGCCGCCGTCCCGCTCGGCATGAAGGCCGTGGACCACGTCAACGAGAAGATCGACGAGGCCCGGCTCTCCGGCGAGACCGTCACGGTCTGGCTGCTCGACGGCACCACGTCGGTGTACCTCGGCATCATCGTGGCCGTCCTGCTGCTCGCCGGTCTCCTCTCCGAGGTGCTGCCCACCGCCAAGTGGGGCCGCACCCTCGGCAAGAAGCTGATGGGTCTCGACGTGCGGGACATCGAGGGCCACGACGTCCCGGGCTTCGGCGCGTCCCTGCGCCGCTGGCTGGTCTACAGCGTGCCCGGGCTCCTCGTCATCGGGATCGTGGGCGTCGCCTGGTGCCTCTTCGACCGGCCGTGGCGCCAGTGCTGGCACGACAAGGTCGCGCACACGTTCGTGGCGGGCTGAGCGACGCCACCATCGGACAGGCGTGACGGTGGCCGTAAGGGCGTGTGCCCCGAAGCCGTACGCCGACTCCGGGAGGGCGGTGCGGCGCGGCGGCACCAGAAAATTTCGTACCTCGGACGGCCGTCTGCCGGATGCGGAGCCGGGAGGTTCGCGGTCGACTCGGGCCATGAGCAGTGAACCGCCCCCCGGCTCCGGTCAGCGACCCCCGGAAGACGACCCGTTCAGGAAGCGGCCCCCGAGCGAGCAGCCCGGCGAGGGCGCGGGTTCGCCGTACGGCAGCGAACCCCCGCCGTCGTACCCGGGCGGTGGTCCGGGCGGCCCGGGCGGTGACCCGTACGGCGGCGGTGCGGGCGGCTTCGGAGGCGGCCCGCCCGGCGGTGGTCCCCCCGGCGGCGGCCCCTACGGCGGCGGTCCCTCCTCCTCCGACCCCCTCGCCGGGATGCCCCCGCTCGCCGACAGTGGCAAGCGCACGCTCGCCCGCATCATCGACATGATCCTGGTGGGCGTCGTCGTCTGGCTGCTCACCTGGGGCTTCGGCGTCAACGAGTACGACGTGGACAGCGACCGCATCGAGGTCGGCAAGTCCTTCGGGCAGTCGGCGGTCGCCGCCGTCCTCTACATCGCCTACGACACCGTCATGACCACCCGGACCGGTCAGACCCTGGGCAAGAGGCTGCTGAACCTGCGAGTGGCCAACCTCGACAACGGCGCGACGCCCTCCGTGCAGACCGCGCTGATGCGCGCGGCGGTGCTGTGGATCCCCTTCGCCTTCTGCTGCGCCTGCGTCTGGACCGCGATCTCGGGTGGCTGGAGCTTCTTCGACCGCCCCTACAAGCAGGGCCTGCACGACAAGGCAGCCAAAACGGTCGTGGTCAGCACCGTGTGAGGCAGGGCGGGATCACCGCGTGGTGAGGCGGGCGGGTGGTCAGGAGACCGCCCGCTCGCGCACCGGTTCCGGGGCCGGCGCGGGAACCGTGGCCCGGACCGGCTCCCGCGGCGCGGGCTGTTCCACCGCCGCCGGACGCTTCCGGGGCACCGGCACCGTCAGGGCGACCAGGAGCCCGAGGGCGAGTGCCGCGACGGCGATGACCGCGATCCCCGCGGCTGAACTCGTCTGTGACAGCAGCAGCATGGCGAGGGTCGAGAAGATCACGGTGCACGAACCGTAGGCGAGCTGTGCGGCAGTCGGACGGGGCATGGCCATCATGTCCTCGAAAGTGGGGGTCCACGGGGGCGTCGGCCTGGCGTGCCGTCAGCTTCCGGGCGTTCCGCCAGGCGACTCTCTCACCGGCAGGCTGCCCGAGGGGAACGAACGGTAAGCGTGACCTAATTAACAAGGGCGGTGCACAGGGGGCGCACGGAGTCATGACGTCCACGGAGTGGACATGTGCACGCGCCCGCAGGCCGGTGGGGAGGGGGTCGGGGCAACCGATTGGTTGTCCGCAAAACGAACGTCGACTCCGCATAGTGCACTTGACCTGTCCAAGTCAAGGTCTGTCTTTTCTTTCAAACCTCTAGTCAAATGTCGTCACTTGACTACACGCGTTGATCACGCGCGCGCGGACCTTCCTTGACCAGACCCCGGCCTTCCGCGCGCCCGGACGCGGGGGAGGAACTCAAGTGACCAGTAGACCCTGGACGTTCAGAGCGGCCGCCTTCGGTGTGGCGCTCGCGGCGGCCACCGCCACCGCCTCGACGTACGCGGTGGCGGACGACACCTCCGCTCCCCGGTCCACCACCGTGGACCGGCACGACCCGGCGGACCGCCACGGCGACGAGCACGACCTCGAAGGCCCGCTGAGCAAGACCCAGGAGGCCCAGCGGCAGGAGGCCCTGGAACAGGTCATATCCGGCAAGACCAAGGTCAAGAACCGCGAGGGCTCGAAGGTCGTCCAGCTCAAGAGCAAGAAGGGCGACGCCAAGTACGTCGAGCTCGGCCGCGAGAAGACCGACAAGATCTTCACGATCCTGGTCGAGTTCGGCGACAAGATCGACAGCCGCTACGGCGGCACCGCGGGCCCGCTGCACAACCAGATAGCCAAGCCCGACCGCAAGAAGGACAACTCCACGGCCTGGCGGGCCGACTACGACCGGGACTACTTCCACGACCTGTACTTCGGTTCCGGCAAGGGCGTCCACTCGGTCAAGACCTACTACGAGAAGCAGTCCTCGGGCCGCTACTCGGTCGACGGTGAGGTCTCCGACTGGGTCAAGGTCCCCTACAACGAGGCCCGTTACGGCAACAACGCCTGCGGTGACACCAACTGCCCGAGTGTGTGGAACGTCGTCAGCGACGGTCTGAACGCCTGGGTCTCCCAGCAGAAGGCAGCGGGGAGGACCGACGCCCAGATCAAGGCCGACGTCGCGCGGTTCGACGAGTGGGACCGCTACGACTTCGACGGCGACGGCGACTTCAACGAGCCCGACGGCTACATCGACCACTTCCAGATCGTGCACGCCGGCGAGGACGAGTCCGCGGGCGGCGGCGCCCAGGGCACCGACGCGATCTGGGCCCACCGCTGGTACGCCTTCGGCACCGACGCCGGCGCCACCGGCCCGGTGAACAACAAGCTGGGCGGCGCGAAGATCGGCGACACCGGCATCTGGGTCGGCGACTACACCGTCCAGCCGGAGAACGGCGGACTCGGCGTCTTCGCCCACGAGTACGGCCACGACCTCGGTCTGCCCGACCACTACGACACCGCGGGCGGCGAGAACTCCACCGGCTTCTGGACGCTGATGTCGTCCGGCTCCTGGCTGGGCACCGGCAAGAAGGAGATCGGTGACCTGCCCGGCGACATGACCGCCTGGGACAAGCTCCAGCTGGGCTGGCTCAACTACGACACGGCCAAGGCGGGCGTCAACTCCTGGCACAAGCTGGGCGTCGCCGAGTACAACACCAAGCACAAGCAGGCGCTGGTCGTCGACCTCCCCAAGAAGGCGGTCACCACCGAGGTCGTCACCCCCGCCGAGGGCAAGACCCAGTGGTGGAGCGGCAGCGGTGACAACCTCAAGAACACGCTGACGCGTTCGGTCGACCTCACCGGCACGTCGAAGGCGCAGCTGACCCTCGACGGCTGGTACGACATCGAGGCCAACTACGACTACCTCTACACCGAGGTCTCGACCGACGGCGGCGCCAACTGGACCGCTCTCGACGGCACGGTGGACGGCCAGCCGATCCCGCGCGACGGCAGCGACAAGCCGGCCCTGCACGGCACGGTCGACGGCTACAAGAAGCTCGCGTACTCCCTGGACGCCTACGCCGGCAAGAAGATCGATCTGCGCTTCCGCTACCAGACCGACGGCGGCGTGGCCCAGAAGGGCTTCGCGGCCGACGCGATCACGGTCACGGCGGACGGCGCGACCGTCTTCACCGACAACGCCGAGAGCGCGGACGCGGCGTGGAAGGCCACCGGCTTCTCCCGCATCGGCGCATCCTTCACCAAGGACTACGCGCAGTACTACATCGCCGAGAACCGGCAGTACGTGTCGTACGACAAGACGCTGAAGAACGGCCCGTACAACTTCGGCTTCACGGAGCGCCCGGACTGGGTGGAGCACTACGCGTACCAGAACGGCCTGCTGATCTGGAAGTGGGACACCTCCCAGGCGGACAACAACACCAGCCAGCACCAGGGCACCGGTCTGGTCCTGCCGATCGACTCCCACCCGACCGCGCTGAAGTGGGCCGACGGCACGCTGATGCGCAACCGGATCCAGTCCTACGACTCGCCGTTCAGCCGCTACCGCACCGACGGCATGACGCTGCACAAGGCGGACGTCGCGAAGTACATCCCGGGCTCGAAGGGCGTGTCGGTCTTCAACGACCGGAAGAACGACTACTACGACGAGTCGAACCCGACCGGCGGCGTCAAGATCACTGACACCAACACGAAGATCAAGATCCTCAAGGAGGCCAAGAACGGCTCGACGATCGAGCTGGAGGTCGGCCCCGCGGGTAGGTAATCCGCATCCTTGCAGGTCAGAGCATGATCGGCGGTGACCCACTGGCGGGTCACCGCCGATCCGTGTTTAGGTGCGTCCTGTGGCTCTCTTATTGACACCGACCGACACGGGGGGATGAGCGCATGGCAGCAGGAGGCTTCTGCAAGCTACCGAACGGCACGGTGGTGGTGGCACTGAACCTGCCCAGCCCCGCAGCCGACGGCCCCGGCGCCGTCCGCGTCCTCGTCCACTCCGTGAACCGCGCCCGGGCCCTGACCAGGCTCCGCAACCTGGGCCTGCGCTCGGTCTACCTGCGCGGCAACGCGGCCCCGCCGACCCCCGACGAGATCACGGCGGTCCTCCACCACCCCGACGGCCTGATATGGCGCACGGCCCCCGACAACGGTGTCGCCACCGGCCCGGACCTGGTCCAGGAGCTGTGGCGGCCGATCAGATCCCTGCTGCGGCGGCCTTCGGCCCAGACCTGATCCGCGGTGCCCCACGGCCCGGACCTGATCCGCACTACCTGATCCGCGGGACCCGCCGGGCTACTGCACCACCGGCTTGCCCGACAGCTCCACGCTCGCCTCGCGCAGCTCCTCCAGGGCGCGTTCTGTCGTCGCCTGGGACACGCCTGCCGTGAGGTCCAGCAGAACGTGGGTGCGGAAGCCCTCCCGGGCGGCGTCCAGGGCCGTGGCACGGACGCAGTGGTCGGTGGCGATGCCGACCACGTCGACCTCGGTGACCTCGCGGGCGCGCAGCCAGTCGGCCAGCGGGGTGCCGTTCTCGTCGGTGCCCTCGAAGCCGCTGTAGGCCGCCGCGTACGCCCCCTTGTCGAAGACGGCGTCGATCGACCCGGAGGCGACCGCGGGGGCGAAGTTGGGGTGGAAACCGACGCCCTCCGTGCCGGCGACGCAGTGCGCGGGCCAGGAACGGGCGAAGTCGGGGCTGGCGGAGAAGTGGCCGCCGGGGGCGATGTGGTGGTCACGGGTGGCTACGACGTGCTGGTAGCCGGCCCCGGCCGCCTGCCCGATCAGCTCGGTGATGGCGGCGGCCACATCGGCACCGCCGGACACCGCGAGGCTGCCCCCCTCGCAGAAGTCGTTCTGCACGTCGACGACGATCAAGGCGCGGCGCATGGTCGGAGTCCTTCGGCTATGAGGTCGGCAAGCCCGGCCGGTGGACCACCGAGCCTATTGACAACGGAGAGCGGACGCGAGGGGGTACGGGTCGGCGCATCGCGGCACACCGTCATTGGCTACCCGAGTCGCCGTGCACGTACTCCGTGGGAAGGACCGGCTCCCCGCGCGAGAGCTGCGTGGCCGACATCGGCAGACCCGCCCGGGCTGCCGTGTGCCGCTCGCGCACCGCGTCCAGCGGCTCACGCGCCACGACCTCGCCGGCCTTGACCAGCTCCACCAGCATTTGCCGGTCCACGAGCTCGCCCGGTACCGCCCCGGTGCCGATCACCTCGGCCTCGGCGACCCCGTGCGCGTCCAGCCGCCGCGCGGCCCACTTGCGTCCGCCCGAGGACGTCTTGCCGCCGCTGGACTTCTTCGCCACCGGCACCAGCGGCGCCTGCGGATCGGCGGACTCGGCCCGCGCGACCAGCTTGTACACCATCGAGGAGGTCGGGTGGCCGGAGCCGGTCACCAGCTGCGTCCCCACGCCGTAGGCGTCCACGGGCGCCGCCGCCAGCGAGGCGATCGCGTACTCGTCCAGGTCCGAGGTCACGATGATCTTCGTGTCGGTCGCGCCCAGCTCGTCCAGCTGCTGCCGCACCCGGTGCGCCACCAGCAGCAGGTCGCCGGAGTCGATCCGCACCGCCCCCAGCCCGGTCCCGGCGACCTCCACCGCCGTACGGACCGCCTCGGCGACGTCGTACGTGTCCACCAGCAGCGTCGTGCCCCGCCCCAGCGTGTTCACCTGGGCCTGGAAGGCGTCCCGCTCACTGTCGTGCAGCAGGGTGAAGGCGTGCGCCGAGGTGCCGACGGTGGGGATGCCGTAGCGGAACCCGGCCGCCAGGTCGGAGGTGGTCGCGAAGCCGCCGACGTACGCGGCCCGGGAAGCCGCCACCGCCGCCAGCTCGTGGGTGCGCCGGGCGCCCATCTCGATCAGCGGCCGGTCACCCGCCGCCGCAGACATCCGCGAGGCGGCCGCGGCGATCGCCGAGTCGTGGTTGAGGATCGACAGGATCACGGTCTCCAGCAGCACGCATTCGGCGAAGGTGCCCTCGACCCGCATGATCGGCGAGCCCGGGAAGTACACCTCGCCCTCGGGGTAGCCCCAGATGTCCCCGCTGAAGCGGTAGCCGGCGAGCCACTCCAGGGTCTCCTCGTCGACGATCCCCCGCTCGCGCAGGAAGCCGAGGACGCCCGCCTCGAAGTGGAAGTTCTCCACCGCGTCCAGGACCCGCCCGGTGCCCGCCACGACCCCGTAGCGGCGCCCCTCGGGCAGGCGCCGGGTGAAGACCTCGAACACGCTCCGCCGCTCGGCCGTGCCCGCCTCGAGGGCGGCCCGCAGCATCGTCAGCTCGTACTGGTCCGTGAAGAGCGCCGTCGAGGGGACGCCCACCCGCCGCCCGCCACCGCCCTGTCGCGGCAGCGCGTCGTGCCCTGCTTCTTCCGGCAGCCCAAGGTCCGCTGTGTTCATGACGCCCGATCGTACCCCCATTTCGTCAGTTTGACGATTTCGTCAAAGGCCCCCGGATTCCAGGCCCGTTTGTGCGACCACCCCCCTCGGGTGGCAGCATGGGCAGTGTGACGTCACCCGCGCCCCTGGAGATCGAACGCACCGAGTCGGCGGAGGAGGTCTTCGCCGTACCCGAGCCGGACCTCCCCTGGGTCACCATCGTCCACAACGACCCGGTCAACCTCATGAGCTACGTGACGTACGTCTTCCAGACGTACTTCGGCTACTCCAAGGACAAGGCCACCAAGCTCATGCTCGATGTGCACCACAAGGGCCGGGCGGTCGTCTCCAGTGGCAGCCGCGAGGAGATGGAGCGCGACGTGCAGGCCATGCACGGCTACGGCCTGTGGGCCACCCTCCAGCAGGACCGCAAGTAGCCAGCACCCCGCCCAGCAGCGAAAAGGCGTTCATGCCCGGAACCTTCGAACCGCTCCCCGGCGGCGGTGCCGCCGTCGCCCTCGACGACGTCGAGATCTCCATCATCCGGTCGCTGGCCGTCCAGCTCCTGGAGCTCATCGGCCCCGGCCCCGCCGAGGACGCCTCCGGCGACCCGCTCGCCGAGCTGTTCGCCGAGGGCCCGAGCGAGCCGCCCTCCGACCCGGTGCTGAAGCGGCTCTTCCCGGACGCCTACGGCGACCCCGAGCAGCCCGCCCCGCCCCAGAACGCCGAGGAGCAGCGGGCGTACTCCGCCGAGTTCCGCCGCTACACCGAGAACGACCTGCGGGCCGGCAAGCGGGACAACGCCCTGGTGGTGATCCGCTCCCTGGACGCGCTCGCCTCGGCCTCGGGCGGCGAGGGCGGAGCGGTGCTGAAGCTGTCGGCGGAGGAGTCCCAGCAGTGGCTGGGCGCCCTGAACGACCTGCGGCTCGCCATCGGTTCACGCCTGGAGATCAGCGACGAGGAGGACAGCGACCTCCTGTTCCGCCTCCCGGACGAGGACCCGCGCAAGCCGATGGTGATGGCCTACCTGTGGCTGGGCGGACTCCAGGAGACGCTCGTCGGAACGCTGATGTCCTGATCCGTGCGGGTTCCGGGGTCACCGGACGACCGCCTCGTGTTCGCTCAGCGGACGCTCAAATCCGGATAAAGATCACGTCAAGGCATCCGCCTCCTATGGCCTCTTCGGGTGCGCGATGTCCGGTTTCCCTGTGTGATGCGCCACATCGCACCCCCGTGATCGGGGGTGCTGCCGTGATAGATCTTCACGATCGCCCGGCAGAGCACCACCCGAATGTTCGGCCGGGTGCGCCACCGAGCCGGTGACCGCCGGCCAGGCACGGGCGGGCTCCCGAGACCCGCCCCACTCCATCAATCCGGGGGGATCGAAACCCGATCCGAGGCCGACGGAAGGCCCGGGTCGGCATGGAGAAAGGCGCACCACACATGACCTCTGCGCAGGCCGACACGGAGAGCGTGCCCGAAGAGGGGTACGAGCGCGGACTCGGCAGTCGTCAGGTCCAGATGATCGCGATCGGCGGCGCCATCGGCGTCGGGCTCTTCCTGGGGGCCGGGGCCAACATCGCCAAGGCCGGCCCGAGCATCATCCTCATGTACGCCCTCGCGGGCGTGATCATCTTCTTCATCATGCGGGCGCTCGGCGAGCTGCTGCTGTACCGCCCGGTCTCGGGTTCCTTCGCCGAGTACTCGCGGGAGTTCCTCGGCCCGTTCTTCGGCTACTTCACCGGCTGGACGTACTGGCTGATGTGGGTGGTCACCGGCATGGCGGAACTCACCGCCGCCGCGATCTACATCAACTACTGGTTCCCGCAGATCCCGCAGTGGGTCTCGGCCCTGGTCTTCCTGATCGTGTTGTTCGCGGCCAACCTGATCTCGGTGAAGCTGTTCGGCGAGATCGAGTTCTGGTTCTCGATGGTCAAGGTCACGGCCATCATCGGCATGATCGTGATCGGGCTGGGCGTCCTCACCCTGGGCTTCAGTCAGGCCGGCGACACCGCCGCGGTCTCGAACCTGTGGGCCTTCGACGGCTTCTTCCCCAAGGGCGTCGGCTCGTCCCTGATGACCCTGCAGGGCGTGATGTTCGCCTACCTCGCCGTCGAACTGGTCGGTGTCACGGCCGGTGAGTCGGAGAACCCGGAGAAGACCCTCCCCAAGGCGATCAACACCCTGCCCTGGCGCATCGCCCTGTTCTACATCGGTGCCCTCACCGTCATCCTGTGCGTGGTCAAGTGGACCGAGTTCGCCGCGGGCGTCAGCCCGTTCGTGAAGGCCTTCGCGGTCATCGGCATCCCGGCCGCCGCGGGCATCGTCAACTTCGTCGTCCTGACCGCGGCCCTGTCCTCCTGCAACTCCGGCATGTACTCCACGGGCCGCATGCTGCGGAACCTGGCCGAGAGCGGCGAGGCGCCCAGGGTCTTCGCCAGGCTGTCCTCCACCAGGACCCCGGCCCTCGGCATCGGCATCTCGGTGCTCTTCATGGGCATCGGCGTGGTCCTGAACTACACCGTCCCGGAGAAGGCCTTCGGCTACGTCACCTCCGTCGCCACCGCGGCCGGCATCTGGACCTGGCTGATGATCCTGCTCAGCCACGTCCGCTACCGCCGCCAGGTCGTCGCGGGCCACCTGCCCGCCTCGTCCTTCCCTGCGCCGGGCGGCTCGGTGTGCTCCTACATCGCCATCGCCTTCCTGCTCTTCGTCACCGGACTCATCGCCTACGACGCGAACTCCCGGATCTGCCTCTACGTGATGGCCGGCTGGGCCGCCGCCCTGGGCACGGGCTGGGCGGTGCTCAAGAGCCGCGCCCCGCAGATCGCCGACCGCCGCGACGCGGAGTACGAGAAGGCCGGCTGACCCACCCGCCAGGACGCCCCGCCGCGGGGAGTACTCGTGGCACTCCCCGCCGGCAACCGCTCAGCGCGTCCGGCATACGGGCCGTCCCGTACCAACCCTCGGTACGGAACGGCCTCCTGTCTATCCTGGCCAGCATGCTGACCATCACCCAGGCCCTCGTCGACCAGATCGTCGCCCACGCGCGCAAGGACCACCCCGACGAGGCGTGCGGCGTCGTCGCGGGCCCGGCGGGCTCGGACCGCCCCGAGCGCTTCATCCCCATGCTGAACGCGGCCATGTCGCCCACGTTCTACGAGTTCGACTCCGGGGACCTGCTCAAGCTCTACCGCGAGATGGACGACCGCGACGAGGAGCCGGTGGTCATCTACCACTCCCACACGGCGACCGAGGCCTACCCCTCGCGCACCGACATCTCCTACGCCAACGAGCCCGGCGCCCACTACGTCCTGGTCTCCACCGCCGACACCGACGGGGCCGGCGAGTTCCAGTTCCGCTCCTTCCGGATCGTCGAGGGCGAGGTCACGGAGGAGGAGGTCCAGATCGTCGAGGCGCACTGACACCGGTCCGCGCACGGCCCGCACCCGATCCGAGGGCGGCCTGAACCCGGTCCGGGCGCGGCCCGCACCCGATCCGACCTCCCCTATCTCGGCATGCGGATGAATACCGTCCGAAGTGTGGGATCACACTCCGGGGGCCCCACCGGGAATCGATACGATGAGCGCATGGTTTTCCACGACGTGAGCGAAAAGACGCCGGGCGATCTGCTCGTGGCGCGGCTGCACGTCGACCTGTGCAGGCTCGCCAGCGCCATCTGTTGACGCAGCACCCTGCCGCCGTACGGCCGTGAGCCGCGGCGAAACGCTCCGCCTGCGTACCACCACGCAATCCCGCGCCGCCGCGCGCCACCACCCGACGACACCTCCCGACAGGAGCCCTGAGCCATGGCCATCGAGGTCCGCATCCCGACCATCCTCCGCACCTACACCGACGGCCAGAAGGCGGTGGAGGGCAAGGGAGACACCCTCGCCGAACTCTTCAACGACCTCGAGACCCGGCACCCCGGCATCAAGGCCCGCATCGTGGACGGCGACCAGCTGCGCCGCTTCGTCAACGTGTACCTGAACGACGAGGACGTCCGCTTCCTCGACGGCATCAACACCAAGCTGTCGGACGGCGACAACGTCACGATCCTGCCGGCCGTGGCCGGCGGGATGGTCTGATCACCGATGCGCTACGACTCCCCCCTGGCCGCGGTAGGCAACACCCCCCTGGTGTGCCTGCCGCGGCTGTCGCCGTCCGCCGACGTCCGCATCTGGGCGAAGCTGGAGGACCGCAACCCGACGGGGTCGGTCAAGGACCGCCCGGCCCTGCACATGATCGAGCAGGCGGAGAAGGACGGCCGCCTGACCCCGGGCTGCACCATCCTGGAGCCGACGTCGGGCAACACGGGCATCTCCCTGGCCATGGCGGCGAAGCTCAAGGGCTACCGCATCGTGTGCGTCATGCCCGAGAACACCTCGCAGGAACGCCGGGACCTGCTGGGCATGTGGGGCGCGGAGATCATCTCCTCCCCGGCCGCGGGCGGCTCCAACACCGCCGTGCGCGTCGCGAAGGAACTCTCGGCCGAGCACCCGGACTGGGTGATGCTCTACCAGTACGGCAACCCCGACAACGCGGGCGCCCACTACGCGACGACGGGCCCGGAGATCCTCACCGACCTGCCGTCCATCACCCACTTCGTGGCCGGCCTCGGCACCACGGGCACGCTCATGGGCGTGGGCCGCTACCTGCGCGAACACAAGCCGGACATCCAGATCGTCGCGGCCGAACCGCGCTACGACGACCTGGTCTACGGCCTGCGCAACCTCGACGAGGGCTTCGTCCCCGAGCTGTACGACGAGTCCGTCCTCACCAGCCGCTTCTCGGTCGGCTCGGCGGACGCGGTCACCCGCACCCGCGAGCTGCTCCAGCAGGAGGGCATCTTCGCCGGCGTCTCCACGGGCGCCGCGCTGCACGCCGCGATCGGCGTCGGAAAGAAGGCCGTCAAGGCCGGGCAACCGGCCGACATCGCGTTCGTCGTCGCCGACGGCGGCTGGAAGTACCTGTCGACGGGCGTCTACACGGCGGCCACGACGGAGGAGGCCATCGACACGCTCCAGGGGCAGCTCTGGGCGTAGCCGACGGAGCGAACAGAACAGACGAGAAGGGCTGGGGTCACGACCCCGGCCCTTTCGGTTCGACGCCGGCCCTTTCGTATCTCACCCCGCCAGGTACCGCACCTGGTCCCACAGCGCCGGATCCACCACCCCGATCCGCTGCCGGAAGCCCCACACCGGAACCTCCCGCAGCTCGTCGGTCTCCAGGAAGCTCGCACGGCCCTGGGCGTCGCCGACCGAACCCGGGGGCAGGGGGATCACGCCGGTGCGCGCGTCACGGAACCGCGTGGTGATCTTCGCGACGGTGGCCCGCTCACCGCGCACCGCCAGCACCAGGCAGGGCCGGTCCTTCGCCCGCCCGTCTTCCGCCGCCTGGTCTGACCCGCTTCGCGCGGCCCCGCCTGATTCCGCCTCGTCCTCATCGGGGACGTCCGCATAGGGGACGTCCGCCCACCAGATCTCCGCCGGCCGCGGCCGGCCGGCCGGCGCGACGTCGCCGGATGCCGCCGTGCGCTCCCGCCGGGCCGACGGCCGCCGCCCCCGGCCCCAGCCGTCGACGAGCGTGGCGACGAGCGCGAGCAGTACCACCGCGGCGAGCGCCAGCCACCAGGACGTGTCCATACTGAGACGTTACCGGCGTCATCCCTCCCGTGCGCCCTCCCTCACCAGGTTCCCGCCAGGCCCTGCCAGCCGAACCGGTGACACCACAGGTGAGTTCGCCCACAACAGGCCTTGGCGGAGGAGCTACTGGAGGTTTTGCGCCTTACTCTCGACGAACCGCACGACCCCCGACGCCCCTCACAGACATTCCCGCCAGCGGAGGTTTCTGCTTCATGAAGCTCACCGTCGTCGGCTGCTCGGGGTCGTTCCCGTCCGTGGAATCGGCCTGCTCGAGCTACCTCGTCGAGGCCGACGGCTTCCGGCTGCTGCTCGACCTGGGCAACGGTGCCCTGGGCGAGCTGCAGCGCCACTGCGGTCTCTACGACCTCGACGCGATCTTCCTCAGCCATCTGCACGCCGACCACTGCATCGACATGTGCGCGTACTTCGTCGCGCGCTACTACCGCCACGACGGAGGCCGCTGCGGACCCCTCCCCGTCTTCGGCCCCGAAGGCACGGAACACCGGCTGACCACCGCCTACGCGGACACCCCCTCCGCCTCCTCCATGAGCGAGGTCTTCGACTTCCACACGGTCAAGCCGTCCACCTTCGAGATCGGCCCCTTTACGGTGCACACCGAGCGGGTGGCCCACCCCGTGGAGGCGTACGGCATCCGCGTCGAACACGACGGCAAGATCCTGACGTACTCCGGCGACACCGGCGTGAGCCCCGCCCTGGACGAACTCGCCCGGGACGCCGACCTGTTCCTGTGCGAGGCGGCCTTCACGCACGGCAAGGAGAGCATCCCCGACCTGCACCTCAACGGCCGCGAGGCGGGTGAGACGGCGGCCCGGGCAGGCGCCCGCCGTCTGGTCCTCACCCACATCCCGCCGTGGACGGACCCGCAGGTCAACCTGGCCGACGCCCGCGAGGTGTACGGCGGTCCGGTGGACCTCGCGGCACCGCGGCAGATGTACGAGATCTGAGACCCGGCACGCGAAGGCCCCGTAACCCGACGCCCGGCGGCGGGTTACGGGGCCTTCGCCGTACGGCGGACTACTTGGCCTCCGCCTTCTGCAGCTCGGCGAGTTCCTCGTCGGACTCCCGGCCCGGCGTCGGCAGGTCGAACCTGGTGATCGCGAAGCGGAACACCGCGTAGTAGACCGCCGCGAAGCACAGCCCGACCAGCGCCAGGCCCCACGGGTTGGTCGCGATGCCCAGGTTCAGGAAGAAGTCCACCGCGCCGGCCGAGAAGCCGAAGCCGTCCTTCATCCCCAGCGCCCAGGTCAGCGCCATCGAGACACCCGTGAGCACCGCGTGGATCGCGTACAGCACCGGGGCGATGAACATGAAGGTGAACTCGATCGGCTCGGTGACGCCCGTGACGAACGAGGTCAGCGCGAGCGAGAACATCATGCCGCCGACGACCTTGCGGCGCTCGGGCCGGGCACAGTGCACGATCGCCAGGCAGGCGGCCGGCAGGGCGAACATCATGATCGGGAAGAAGCCGGTCATGAACTGCCCGGCGCTCGGGTCACCCGCCAGGAACCGGGCGATGTCACCGCTCTTGCCCTCGTAGGTGCCGGCCTGGAACCAGGGGAAGGAGTTCAGCAGGTGGTGCATGCCGATCGGGATCAGCGCACGGTTGGCGACACCGAAGATGCCCGCGCCGACGGCCCCGGAGCCGACCAGCCACTCGCCGAAGTTGTGCAGCGCCGTACCGAGGACCGGCCAGACGTAACCGAAGACGATGCCGATGACCAGGCCCGCGAAGGCGGACAGGATCGGGACCAGGCGGCGGCCGCCGAAGAAGCCGGCCCAGTCCGGCAGCTTCGTGCGGTAGAAGCGCTGATAGAGCAGGGCGACGACGAGGCCCATCACCACACCGCCGAGCACCTTGGCGTCCACCGGCGCGTCCGTCATGACGACCTTGCCGTCGACGACCTCCGCCACCTGCGGCAGGTTCTTGTCCGTGAACGTGGCCAGCACGTTCTTGAAGACGAGGTAGCCGACCACAGCCGCCAGGGCGGTGGAGCCGTCCGACTTCTTGGCGAAGCCGATCGCGATACCCACGGCGAACAGCAGCGCCATGTTGTCGAGGATCGCGTTGCCGCCGGCCGCCATGAAGCCCGCGATCCTGGTGACGAAGGCGGGGAACGACTCGCGCCCCAGCATGTCGGTGTTGCCGAGGCGGACCAGCAGGGCGGCGGCGGGCAGGACGGCGACGGGCAGCATGAGGCTGCGGCCGATACGCTGCAGAACCGCCATCACCGCCGGCCCCTTCTTCGGGCTCGCGGGCGCGGCTGTGGCTGTGGACATGGGCTTCCTCCAGGGGGCACGGCGCCGCCCAGGAAGAATGCGACGGGGGACGGCGGCGTCTCAAAGAAAGGGGAGCGCGGTCTCCACCGCGCGACCTCCACCAGTGAGTGGTGTAGACCAGTTGTAGCACGGCAGGCCGAACGAGTGGAACCCGCCGATTCCGCCCGCCGCGACGATCACGCCGCGGCGCTGTCCTCGACGTCCTCCCCGGCCTCCCGCCCCCGGGCCCGCCCATCGAACGCCGTGATCGCGAACCGGAAGATCACATGGTGGAGGAGCCCGAACCCCGGCCCGACCGGAACGATCACCCACGGCCCGGTCGCCGGATTCCAGACGACGACGTAGACGATCAGCCCCGCCGGAAACCCCCAACCCGGCGCGCACCACCCGGCCCCCACCTCGGCACCCGCGGGCCGCCCGCACGCATACCAGCCCCCATTGTCGACGCGGGGCGGGCTCGTGGTGTAGACCAGTTGTTCGACGGTCGCGCGAACGTGACGCCACCACCCGGCACGCACCACACGAACGCTCGCGAAGACCGGCCAACTGTGGGTTACTGCGACAAAGCGGTTCGGATCAGGGAGAACGAAGATGGCCACCAAGGCTGAGAAGATCGTTGCCGGGCTCGGCGGCATCGACAACATCGAAGAGGTCGAAGGCTGCATCACCCGCCTGCGCACCGAGGTCGTCGACCCCGCCAAGGTCGACGAAACCGCCCTGAAGGCCGCCGGCGCCCACGGCGTCGTCAAAATGGGCACCGCCATCCAGGTCGTCATCGGCACCGACGCCGACCCCATCGCGGCGGAGATCGAAGACCTCATGTGAAGCGCCGGGATCGTCCCGGGCTTCACCCCCTGACGAACCCCGACCTCACCATCGGGGCCCCTCCCCACCGCGGGAGGGGCCCCTGCGCCGGTACGGATAGGCTCAGCGCCATGTCTCGAATCGACGGCCGCACCCCCCAGCAGCTCCGCCCCATCACCATCGAGCGCGGCTGGAGCAAGCACGCCGAAGGCTCCGTCCTCGTCTCCTTCGGCGACACCAAGGTCTTCTGCACCGCCTCCGTCACCGAAGGCGTCCCACGCTGGCGCAAGGGCAGCGGCGAAGGCTGGGTCACCGCCGAATACTCCATGCTCCCCCGCTCCACCAACACCCGCGGCGACCGCGAGTCCGTCCGAGGCCGCATCGGCGGCCGCACCCACGAGATCAGCCGCCTCATCGGCCGCTCCCTCCGCGCCGTCATCGACTACAAAGCCCTCGGCGAGAACACCATCGTCCTCGACTGCGACGTCCTCCAAGCCGACGGCGGCACCCGCACCGCCGCCATCACCGGCGCCTACGTCGCCCTCGCCGACGCCGTCGCCTGGGCCCAGCGCAAGAAACTGATCAAGGCCGGCCGCCAGCCCCTCACCGGCACCGTCTCCGCCGTCTCCGTCGGCATCGTCGGAGGCATCCCCCTCCTCGACCTCTGCTACGAAGAAGACGTCAAAGCCGACACCGACATGAACGTCGTCTGCACCGGCGACGGCCGCTTCGTCGAGGTCCAGGGCACCGCCGAAGCCGAACCCTTCGCCCGCGACGAACTCAACGCCCTCCTCGACCTCGCCGTCACCGGCTGCACCGACCTCGCCGCCCACCAGCGCACCGCACTCGACACGACCCTCGTAAAGTAAAAGGCACACCAAAACGAGTGCTCGGCACGGGCAACCGCGCCGGGCGCACTCGCGTCTGAAGAGATACGGGCGCACGGCTCATCCCTGTGCGCCCGGCCAGCCGCACGGGCCCGACCGGCCCGGCCGAACGAGAGGGACCGCTCCATGGCCGCGAGCCGCCGACGCCGCACCGCAGCCGTCGCCGCCACCCTGGCGGCCGTCGCGCTGACCACCGGACTCACCACCGGCTGCGCCGCCGTCGACAAGGCACTGGACTGCGTCCAGACCGCCGACGCCATCGCCGACAGCGTCACGGAACTCCAGCAGGCCGTGGACAACGCCGCGGGCGACCCCACGCAACTCGACGAGTCCCTCGACTCCATCGACAAGAACCTCGGCCAGATCGGCGACAAGACCGACAACGCGGACGTCAGCAAGGCCGTTGACGACCTCAACAAGGCCGTCGACAACGTCCGCACCTCCATCAAGAACGGCGACGAGACGCCCGACATCAGCCCGGTCACGGACGCGGCCGGCGAACTGACCAAGGTCTGCACGCCGTAGCGCTGCGCGGGCTGGGCCGGGCTGCTCGTCCGCCCGGTTCTTCAGGTGGCCGACTGCGGGCCCGTCGTGGCCGCTCGCGCAGTTCCCCGCGCCCCTTACGGGGCGCGTCCCTCGGCGACGGAAGGGCCATACTGTGGTGCCCATGACCCGCCTGATCCTCGCCACCCGCAACGCCGGAAAGATCACCGAACTCCGGGCGATCCTCGCCGAAGCCGGACTGTCCCACGACCTCGTCGGCGCCGACGCCTACCCCGACATCCCCGACGTCAAGGAAACCGGCGTCACCTTCGCGGAGAACGCCCTCCTGAAGGCCCACGCCCTCGCCCGGGCCACCGGCCTCCCCGCCGTTGCCGACGACTCCGGCCTCTGCGTCGACGTCCTGAACGGCGCCCCGGGCATCCTCTCCGCCCGCTGGTCCGGCCGCCACGGCGACGACAAGGCCAACTTGGACCTGTTGCTCGCCCAGCTCTCGGACATCGCCGACGAACACCGTGGCGCCCACTTCGCCTGCGCGGCGGCGCTGGCCCTGCCGGACGGCAGGGAGCGGGTGGTCGAGGGACAGTTGAGAGGTGTCCTGCGTCACGAGCCGGCGGGTTCGGGCGGCTTCGGCTACGACCCGATCCTCCAGCCGGAGGGCGAGACCCGAACCTGCGCGGAACTGACTCCGCAGGAGAAGAACGCGATCAGCCACCGAGGGAAGGCGTTCCGGGCGCTGGTGCCGGTGGTGCGGGAGCTGTTGGGCTGAGGACTTGAGCCACGTAAGCCGAGGGGCGCGGCACCGCGATGGTGCTGCGCCCCTATTGGCGGTGGGCCCGGTGGGACTCGAACCCACGACACACCGGACCTAAACCGGCGCCCTCTTGGCCAGCTGGGGTACGGACCCGTCGCGGTTACTGTACTGGGCCCAGAGCGGTGACGCCGCGGCGAGGTCGAGAGTGGGTCTGCGTCTGACTGTGGCAGGAGGGGCACAGGTATCGCAGGTTCTCGATCCGGTTGTCCAGACGATCGCCGTTGACGTGGTCGAGTTCCAGAACGAGCCTTCTCCCCTGCCAGTTCCCTCCTGTGCCGCATTCGTTGCACGCGTGAGGCACGCCGAGGTCGTCGAGGGCTCGTCTGAGGAGGGCAGTCTGAGTGCGTGGAGAACCTGGAGCAAGCCTCACCAAGATCTGGGCCGCAGGCCTGCGTCGTGGGGATGGCGTGCCCTGGAAGTGACCTTGCCCTGTGAAATGGGCGGTCGAAAGACCGTAGGATTCGATGCTGCGTTTGACCTTTGCGCGCCCGGAACCGCCCTGAGGGGAGAGGCCGAGCTTTCGCATCACTCCGGCCAGGCTATGCGATTCGGCGACGGCTCGTGTGATGTCGTTGCGTGGAAAGAGAGCCCCTGAGCGGTTGCCGCATCTTCCGGTGAAGTGCGAGGTGTCGATGTGGAACTTGTCCAGCTTGCTCCTGATGTAGCCATACGGGCTGTCGCGTGGAGACAGCCCCATGTACTCCACCATCTCCCTGATGCTGGTTGACTGAGCGGCGGCTTCTCTGAGGAGCTCTTTCGGATAGCTGCGCCGTTCGCGGTGCGGCAGAGGCTCCTCGCGAAAGTGTGAAGTGTCGATGCCGTAGTGCTGTAGCCGCTTGCTGAGGTAGCGGCGAGGACCGCTCCCCATCGGAGCGTTCAGCCTGCGCATCAGGTCGACCATGCTGGCGGCTTCGACGGCAGTGCGGGTCAGCAACTCTCGGGTGTACCTCGGCGTGCTCACGCGGCCGCCCTCCGCCTGCGACCCCGGTATGTGTCCGTTACCGCATGGCAGTTGGGGCAGAGCAGCTGGAGGTTTCCCGGACGGTTGTCCCACCAGTCGCCGTTGATGTGGTCGACCTCCAGCCGGAGGGGCTTGTCGTTCCACGAGGGGCCGGTGCCGCACATTGCACAGCTCTCCGGGACGCCGAGGCCCAGTAGATGCCGAAGCAGTCGACTTCCCGGGATTCGGCCGGCTTGAGGTGTCCCAAGGCAGAGCAGATCGCCACCGGAGCGCTTTGTCCTGGGCGGCGATGTCACGAAGTGGGACGTGTCGATGCCCAGCGCTGCGATGCGGCGGCTGACATGCGTGTGGTTGCCACCGACCGGGCTGATGTCCAGGCGGCGAAGCACTTCCTTGACGCTGGACGACACCGCCACCACCTCTCGGAGTCTCTCCTCGGTGTGGCGTGCCCACCGTGCCGGGAAGTGTGAGACATCCACCCCGGCCTCGGCCATCTTCCGGCGCAGATAGCGTCTGCTGCCAGGTGTGGGTGTGCCTCCGCACCACCGTACGGCGTCGTCCCAGTTGACGGTCGCCCGCGCTGCTTCTTCGAGAAGCTCGCGGGTGTACCTGGCCCCCATCGTTGCCTCCGATCTCGACCGCCCGTTCGCGGCCTCGCACGGAGTAACGAACCGTATATCGGACAGTCACGCCCGAAAAGCGGAGCGGCTCGTACCGGAGTTCTGCCGGTGCGAGCCGCTCGCGGAGGGAACAGCGGGGTCTCAGATCCCCAGGTCCTTGATGATCTTGGCCACGTGGCCCGTCGCCTTGACGTTGTACAGGGCCCGTTCGACCTTGCCGTCCTCGTCCACGATCACCGTGGAGCGGATGACGCCGACGACCGTCTTGCCGTAGAGCTTCTTCTCGCCGAAGGCACCGTAGGACTCCAGGACCTGCTTGTCCGGGTCGGCGAGGAGGGTGACCTTGAGGGACTCCTTGTCGCGGAACCTGGCCAGCTTCTCCGGCTTGTCGGGGGAGATGCCGATGACCTCGTAGCCCGCGCCCGTCAGCAGCTCCAGGTTGTCCGTGAAGTCACAGGCCTGCTTGGTGCAGCCGGGGGTGAGGGCGGCCGGGTAGAAGTACACGATGACCTTGCGGCCCTTGTAGTCCGACAGGGACACCTCGGTGCCGTCGGCGTCGGGCAGGGTGAAGGCGGGGGCCATGTCCCCCGGCTGGAGTCGCTCGCTCATCTGGCCAGCGTAACCGGGGGTCGAGGCGGTGCGATGAGCCGTGGAGCTGACAGACTGTCCGGCACAGGCTTCATACCGACTTCGAAAGGCGACACGGTGGCGGACACGGCGGACACCAGGACCCCGGCGCAGATCGAGGCGGACATCAGGCGCCGCCGCGCGACCCTGGCCGAGACCCTCGACGAGATCGGGGTGCGGGTGCACCCGAAGACGATCGTCGGGGATGCCAAGGCCAAGGTCGCCTCGAACATCGACCACACCCTCGGGCGGGCCTACGTGGGGGTCAACCGGGCCGTCACCGATGTGCGCGCCAGGTTCGTGGACGAGGACGGCGCGCCGCGGCTGGAGCGGGTCGTGCCGGTCGCGCTCGTCGTGGTCGGAGTGGTGGGGCTGCTCGCGGTGAGCACGCGGCGCCGCAAGGGCTGACCCGACTGCGTGCGCCGGCCGGGAAGACAGGTAGGTTTCAGGGCGTGAGCGCCAAGAGAAACGAGCACAGCACCCATCCCGACAAGCTGCCCATCCGGATGCTGCACGATCGCGTACTCGTGCGGCAGGACACCAGCGAGGGCGAGCGGCGTTCCGGCGGCGGCATCCTGATCCCCGCCACGGCGGCGGTCGGCCGGCGGCTGGCGTGGGCCGAGGTCGTCGCGGTGGGGCAGAACGTGCGGACGGTGGAGCCGGGCGACCGGGTTCTGTTCGATCCGGAGGACCGTGCCGAGGTCGAGGTGCGGGGTATCGCGTACGTGCTCATGCGCGAGCGCGATCTGCATGCCGTGGCCGCGGACCGGTTCGAGGGGTCGGAGGACTCGACGGGTCTCTACCTGTAGGTCCTTGGGTCCGGTTGCAGCAGGAGTGGGAAGGGGCCGGTGACGGTGGTCACCGGCCCCTCTTCGTGCTGCTGGTCGCCGTGGTGCGGTTGACGGCGGCCTCGGGTCACCGGGCTGCCGGGTCGCCGGGTCGTCGGTCGCCGGGCTATTCGCGGCGCGTGGTCTGCGGGACCACGCCCCACTCGGGGCCGGTCGGGCCGCCGGTGGTGCCGCCGTCGCCGGTGTCGCCGCCGCCTCCGGTGTTGGCGCCGCCGGTGGTGCCGCCGTCGGTGGTCGTGCCGCCGTCCCCGGTCCCGCCGTCCGCGGTGCCGCCGCCGGTCGGGGACTCGCCGCCCGTGCTGCCGTCGGTGGTGCCGCCGTCGGTCTGGCCCTGGTTCTGCCCGTCGGGCGCGCTCGGGGTCTGGCCGGGCGTCTCGGTGCCGGTGTCCTGGCCGCCGGTGGAGGTGCTGCCGTCGTCGGTGGTGGCCTCGTCGGTGGGGTCGGAGGGGGCCTCGGTACCGGGGGCCTGGGGGATGTCGGAGCCGGGCTGGAGCCTCAGGTCGAAGTCCTTGACCGGCTGGTCCTTGAGGGCGTCGCGGGTGAACTGGGCCCAGATCTCCGCGGGCGGTCCGCCGCCGTTGATGCGCGGCAGGCCCATGGCGTTGTACAGCGGTTTCTGGGCGGCGGTGACCGGGTCCTGGCCCATGACGGCGACGACGGTGGCGAGGTCGGGTGTGTAGCCGGCGAACCAGGCCGCCTTGTCCTCCTCTGCGGTGCCGGTCTTGCCGGCGGCGGGACGGCCCGCGGCCTGGGCGGCGGCGGCCGTGCCGTTCTGGACGACGCTCTGCAGGACGGAGGTGGTGGTGTCGGCGGCCTCGCGGCTCACGGCCTGCCGGGTGGGCCGGTCGGGCAGGTCGATCGGGGTGCCTTCCTTGGCGACCTTCTCGACGATCGTGTAGGAGCCGTGCCGGCCGTGGTTGGCGAGTGTGGCGTAGGCCTCGGCCATGTCGAGGACGCTGGCGGTGGCCGTGCCGAGGGCGATGGCGGGTCCGTCGGCGAGGTCGGGGGTGGCGGCGGGGATGCCGAGGTCGATGGCGGTCTGCTTGACCTTCTGGGGGCCGACGTCGGCGGCCATCTGCGCGTACACCGAGTTCACGGACTTGTCGGTGGCCTCGGTGACGGTGACGTCGCCGTAGGAGACCTGGTCCTCGTTCTCGGGGGCGTAGGGGTCGCCGGCCCAGCCCTGGACGGGGCGCTGGTTGGTGCCGTCGTAGATCGTGTTGGGGGTGATGACGCGGCCGTCCTGCGTCTCGGAGCCGTTCTCGACGGCGGAGGTGAACACGAAGGGCTTGAAGGTGGAGCCGACCTGGAAGTCCCTGCGGGTGGCGTTCGGGGTGTACTGCTTGACGTAGTCGATGCCGTTGTACATCGCCACGACCTTGCCGGTCTTCGGGTCGACGGCGGCGCCGCCCGCGCGGACGTAGCGGTCGACCTTGTTGTTCTTCTTGTCCAGCTTGGACATCAGCTTGTCGTTGACGGCCTTCACGAAGGCGTCCTGCTTGGGCTTCTGCAGGGTCGTCGTGATGCGGTAGCCGCCGGCGTCGAGCTGGTTCTCCTCGATGATCTCGTTCTGGATCAGGTAGTCCTTGACGGTCCGGACGATGTAGCCGCGCTGCCCGGACATGCCGGTGGAGAGGGTGGACTCCTTCGGTACCGGGAACTTCATGCCGGTCCGCTTCGACTCGCTGAGCCAGCCCTTCTTGACCATGCCGTCCAGGACGTAGTTCCAGCGGGACTCGGCGGCCTTGCGGTTCTCGGGGTGGGCGACGACGTCGAACTGGCTGGGGGCGTTGACGAGCGCGGCGAGGTAGGCGGCGCGGGCCGGGTCGAGGTCCTTGGCGTCCATGCCGTAGTAGGCCTGGGCGGCGGCCTGGATGCCGTAGGCGTTGCGGCCGAAGTAGCTGGTGTTGAGGTAGCCCTCGAGGATGTGGCCCTTGCTCACCTCGCGGTCCAGCTTGATCGCGATGAAGAACTCCTTGGCCTTGCGGGTGACGGTCTGCTCCTGGCGCAGGTAGTAGTTCTTCACGTACTGCTGCGTGATGGTGGAGCCGGACTGCTTGCCCTTGCCGAGGGCGGTGTTCCAGGCGGCGCGGACCATGGCCTTGGGGTCGACGGCGGACTCGGTGTAGAAGTCGCGGTCCTCGGCGGCCAGGATGGCGTGCTGGGCGTCCTTGGAGATCTGCGGGAGGGTGACGTTCTCGCGGTTGACCTCGCCGTCGCGGGCGATCACGGAGCCGTCCGCGTACAGGTAGACGTTGGCCTGCTTGGTGGCGAGTGCGTTGGCCGGCGGGATCTTCACCACGGAGTAGCCGAGGAAGAAGCCGCCGACCAGGAGCAGGGCGGTGACGAGGAAGGCGCCCAGTGTCATGCGCCAGGTCGGGATCATGCGGCGCCAGCCGGTCCGCTTGGGTTTCCCGGCTGCCTGGGGCGTGCCGGGGCCGCCGTCCGGCTGCGGCTCACTCGATGCCCAGCCCGGGTTCGGCTGCTGCGGCTGAGGCTCGTCACTCATGCGTGCACGGACTCCTGTT
Organism: Streptomyces sp. NPDC033136; assembly: GCF_055578235.1. Classification (NCBI taxonomy): domain Bacteria; kingdom Bacillati; phylum Actinomycetota; class Actinomycetes; order Kitasatosporales; family Streptomycetaceae; genus Streptomyces; species Streptomyces sp. NPDC033136. Next base: position 378,059 of record NZ_JBVIPD010000004.1, on the reverse strand, counting down.
TCGCGTCGTACGTCGTTCCCGTACGTCTCTGCTCGCTCTTGTGCCCCTGTGATGAAGACTGTCCCATCCGGCGATCAGTTCCCTGATCGAGGGCCGTGTCGCGAGTCGTGGGGCGGGACGGGCGGTGTGCGGGTGAGCGCGTGGACGGGCACAGGGTGAACCGCGCTGTTCCGCACGCCTGCCCGAATCGCGGTCTCCAACGCGACATTCGCCCGAAGGGGGACACGACCGTGGGTGCGACGGCTCGTGCGCTCCGTCCTGGCCGGCTCCGCCGCCCTGCTGCTCGCCCTGGCCACGGGCGCCTGGGCCCACGCGGACGCAACGGATCGTACCGTCTGGGCCGGTGCGCACTCGCCCGCAGCGCCTCTGCCGCGCCTCGAAATTGCGTGGCGGGAGCGATCTTCGGGCCAGTAGGCTCCTGCGCTTCGGTGCCGGGCGGCGAGGAGGGCTGTGGATGTGGGCTCGGGACGGTTGTACGCGGCCGTCGCGGCGGGGGGTTTCCGGCGGTACGCGACGTATCGGGTGGCCACGGTGGCCGGGGTGTTCACCAACACGGTCTTCGGCGTCATCCTCGTCTACACGTATCTGGCGCTGTGGGAGGAGAAGCCGCATCTCGGGGGGTACGACCAGGCGCAGGCCGTGACCTATGTGTGGCTGGGGCAGTGTCTCTTCGCGACTCTGGCGATCCAGGGCGGGGGCGCCGAGAAGGATCTGATGGAGCGCATCCGCACCGGTGAGATCGCCGTCGATCTGTACCGGCCGGCCGATCTGCAGCTGTGGTGGCTGGCGGGTGACGTGGGGCGGGCGTTGTTCCAGATGCTGGGGCGGGGGGTGATCCCGTTCGTGTTCGGCGCGGTGTTCTTCCCCATGGCGCTGCCGACGGACGTCACCGTGTGGGCGGCCTTCGCGGTCACGCTGCTGCTGGCGGCGGTGGTGAGCTTCGCGATCCGCTACCTGGCGGCCCTGAGCGCGTTCTGGCTGATGGACGGCATGGGCGTCAACCAGGTCATGGTGGTCACGGGGATCTTCTTCTCGGGCATGGTGCTGCCGCTGAACGCCTTCCCGGGCGCGTTCGGCGAGGTGGTGCGGGTGCTGCCGTGGGCGGCGCAGATCCAGATGCCGGCGGATGTGCTGATGGGGGAGACGGATCCGCTGCGGGCGTTCGCCTTCCAGGCGGCGTGGGCGGTGGCGCTGCTGGCAGTGGGGCGGCTGGTGCAGTCGGCCGCGACGCGCCGGGTGGTGGTGCAGGGTGGGTGAGCGCGGTGCTGTGGCCGAGGGGCTGCGGGCCTACCGGCTGATCGCGGGGATGTGGGTGCGGTCCAGCATGACCTACCGCGCCTCGTTCGTGGTCACGGTGTTCGGCAACCTGATGGTGACCGGTCTGGACTTCGTGGGGATCCTGCTGATGTTCTCGCAGGTCGACTCGCTGGGCGGCTGGTCGCTGTCCGAGGTCGCCTTCCTGTACGGGCTGTCGGTGACCGCGTTCGGGATCGCCGACCTGGCGCTCGGCTCGATGGACGTGCTGGGCGCCCGGATGCGTGACGGCTCGTTCGACACGCTGCTGGTGCGTCCCGCGCCGGTGCTCGCCCAGGTGGGCGCGGACCGGTTCGCACTGCGGCGGCTGGGCCGGGTCACGCAGGGTGCGGTGGTGCTGGGCTGGGCGCTGGTGTCGGTGGACGTCGACTGGAGCGTGCCGAAGGTGCTGCTGGTGCCGGTGATGGTGGTCAGCGGGGCGGCGATCTTCTCGGCGGTGTTCGTGGCGGGCGCGGCCTTCCAGATCTTCGCGCAGGACGCCGCCGAGGTACAGAACGCGTTCACCTACGGCGGGACGACGCTGTTGCAGTATCCGCCGACGGTGTTCGGGAAGGACCTGGTGCGGGGTGTGACCTTCATGCTGCCGCTGGCCTTCGTCAACTGGGTGCCCGCCGCGTATGTGCTGGGGCGGCCGTACCCGATCGGGCTGCCCGGGTGGGCGGCGTTCGCGTCGCCGCTGGTGGCGTTGGCCTGTTGTGTGCTGGCGGGGGCGGCGTGGCGGACGGGGCTTCGTTCGTACCGGAGTACAGGGAGTTGAGTTGACCGGTTCGGAAAGCGGGTTCATCGAACTCGACGGTGTGGAGAAGGTCTTCGAGGTGCGCAGGAAGACCGGCTTCATGAAGCGGGAGCGGCGGCGGGTGCGGGCGGTCGACTCGATCTCCTTCCGCGTGGAGCGCGGCGAGATGGTCGGCTACATCGGCCCGAACGGCGCCGGCAAGTCGACCACGATCAAGATGCTGACCGGCATCCTCACGCCGAGCGCGGGTCGGCTCCGGGTGGCCGGTATCGATCCCTCCCGGGAGCGGACCCGGCTCGCGCACCGCATCGGGGTGGTGTTCGGGCAGCGGACGACCTTGTGGTGGGACCTGCCGCTGATCGACTCCTACCGGCTGATGCACCGCATGTACCGCATCCCGGACGCCCGTTACCGCGAGAACCTCGACCGGCTCGTCGAACTCCTCGACCTGGGCGACCTGCTGGACGTGCCGGTACGGCAACTCTCGCTCGGCCAGCGGATGCGCGGGGACATCGTGGCGGCGCTGCTGCACGACCCGGAGGTGCTGTACCTCGACGAGCCGACCATCGGGCTGGACGTCGTCTCCAAGTCGAAGGTGCGGGAGTTCCTGCGGGAGTTGAACGCCGAGCGCGGGACGACGGTGCTGCTGACCACGCACGACCTGCAGGACATCGAGCAGTTGTGCAAGCGGGTGATGGTCATCGACCACGGGCGGCTGATGTACGACGGGCCGCTCGCAGGGCTGCACGAGGTGGGGGAGAGCGAGCGGATCCTGGTCGTGGACCTGGAGCGGGAGCTGCCGCCGATCGAGGCGCCGGAGCCGGCGCGGGTGGTCCGGGTGGACGGGCCGCGGCAGTGGCTGGCGTTCCCGGCGGGGCAGTCGGCGGCTCCGCTGGTGGCGCGGATCGCGGCGGAGTATCCGCTGGTCGACCTGTCGGTGCGGGAGCCGGACATCGAGGCGGTGATCGCCAGGATGCTGCACACCTTGGGGGAGGCCCCCGAACCGCCGCCCGAGCGGGCCGAGCGGGCGGTCTCGTAGCCCGCGGCGGGGTGAACTCGTAATCTGCTGTCATGACCGACGACGCAGTCCCGGACCTCCGTGCCTCCGACGCCGACCGTGAGCGGGTCGCCGGCATCCTGCGGGACGCTCTCGCGGAGGGCCGTCTCGACATGGAGGAGTTCGAGGAGCGGCTGGACGCGACGTACCAGGCGCGGACGTACGGGGAGCTGGCGCCGCTCACCCGGGATCTGCCGGCCGCGGGTGTCGCGGCGCCGGTGGTGTCGCTGAACAAGGAGCCGGACGCGGGTTCGGACTGGTCCGGGCGGATCGTCGGCGGTGAGGGAGCCTCGACGTGGGCCGTCGCCGTGATGTCCGCCTTCCAGCGCAAAGGACACTGGACGATGCCCCGGCGGTTCACCTGCTTCGCCTTCTGGGGCGGCGGGGAGATCGATCTGCGCGAGGCGAACTTCGCGGACCGCGAGGTCGAGGTCAACGCGATCGCGATCATGGGCGGGGTGGATGTGATCGTCCCGCCCGGGGTCGAGGTCGTGGTCCGCGGCATCGGCGTCATGGGTGGCTTCGACCACCGCGAGGAGGGGGTGCCGGGTGAGCCGGGCGCACCGCGCGTGGTGGTGACGGGGTTCGCGTTGTGGGGCGGGGTCGGGGTCCAGCGCAAGCTGACGCGGGCGCAGAAGCTCCGGATCCGGGAGGAGCGGCGGCAGGAGGAGCTGGAGCGGAAGGCGGGGCGGGGGGAGCTGGGCGAGTCCCGCCGCCGGGAGGGGCGCGGGGAGCACTGAGGCTGCCTGTCTCCCGGCCTGTCTCCCGGTCTGCCCGCGCGCCGCCCGCCGCCCGCCGCCGTCCGCGGGCATCCGTGCAGCCAGGGGCGGCACGGGTGGGGCGATGGGGCCCCTGCTCTACGGAGGCCGAGAGCTCGGGGGAGACACCCCGCGGCACCCCGCGGCACACTGCCGCGCCGGGGCGCACCCCCGGCGCCTCACCACCGGGCAACAGCCGCCGGAACTACAGCTCCGCCGGGGCGCACCCCGGCGCCTCACCACCGGGCAACAGCCGCCGGAACTACAGCTCCGCCGGCGCCGACCCCTTCAGCGTCTCCAGGTCGAAGGACTCCGCCATCCTGGCGTATCCGGCGTCGCTGGGGTGCAGATGGTCTCCCGAGTCGTAGACCGGCCGCAGGCGACGCGGGTCGTACGGGTCCCGCAGGGCCTGGTCGAAGTCGGCGACCGCGTCGAACACCCGCCCCGAGCGGATCTCCGCGTTGATGGTCTGCCGTACCGCCTCCCGCGCCTCCGTGTACCCGCGGTGCCCGTAGAACGGCATCAGCGTCGCGCCGACGACCTTCACGCCTCGGGCGTGCGCCTGATCCACCATCGTCCGCAGTCCGCCGAGGATCGCGTTCGGGTCGGCGAGCCGCGGGTTGCGCAGGATGTCGTTGACGCCGAGGTCGATGACGACGACCTTGACGTTCGTCCGCTCCAGCACGTCCCGCGCGAAGCGGTTCAGCCCGCTGGGGTTGTCCGCGGGGCGCCCCAGCCCGTCGGCCAGGATCTGGTTGCCGCTGATGCCCTGGTTGACGACGCCGTAGCGCGGCAGGTCCCGCCCGGCCGCGATCTCCGCGCGTAGCCGGTCGGAGAGCACGTCGGTCCACCGGCTGTTGGTGCCCGGGGTGGAGGTGATGCCGTCGGTCAGCGAGTCGCCGAGGGCGACGACCGTCCCGTCGGACTCGTTACTCAGCACGTCCAGCGCCGTCAGGTACCGCCACGATCCGGTGCGTTCGGTGTACGGCGCGCCCGTCGCGTCCTGCGTGTGGTCGCCCTGGGCGACGTAGGAGATCTGCCGGGCGTGCCGGTGGTACGTCACCGGGCCGGAGCTGGTCGGCGTGTACGTGGTGATCAGGATGTCCGCGTCGTGCGGGATGACGATCCGCACCGCGTCGCTCAGCACCTGCCCGCCGGGCGGGACGACCACCCTCGGCCCGCCGTTGAAGGTCAGCTGCCGCATGGTGTCCATGACCGCCGCGGGCGTCCCGCTGCCGGCGGCGACCGCGATGGAGGCCTGCGTGATGCTCAGCGGCGACTGGCCGTAGAGATTGGACAGCGTCACGCGGGCACTCGTACCGCCGACGCTGGTGTGGACGACGTTGCGCACGGAGCGGTCCGCCATGCCGGTCCTCTCGGTGCCGGGCTCGGCGCCGGCCGGGGACGCCGACCAGGTGCCGACCCAGGTGCCGGTGGAGGCGGGGGCGGCGTTGTTCGGGACACGGCCGTCGCCGAGGGCGTTCCGGTTTCTCGTACCGTCGTCGGACGCCACTCCGACGTATATGGCGGTGGAAAGGGCCACGATGGCTGCGACCAGCCCGGCCAGAAGGGCGTAACCACGACCCCGGGTCATGCTGTGTAGTTCTCCTCGGGCGATGGGAGCCCAAGGCTCCGATCTGATGTGCCCATGATGCGTCATGGGCAGGGGGGATGTGCACGGGCCCCCGTCGCAATACCCCCTCCCGGCAGACGCCGGGAACTCCTGTTCCGTTCCAGGAGTCGGTCAGGAAGGGACAATGTGTGCGGGATCACCGAGCGGGTGGAGCGGATGGAACGGACGAAAGCAGAAGAAAAGGGCGTCGCCGGAGGGCAGCATGCCCGCCCCGGCGTCGCCGTGAACCGTGCGATGACGACCTTCAGCCCGGCGGACGAGGAGAAACAGCGCGGCGTACGCCGCATGAAACTCACCGCCACCGGGCTTCTGGTGTTCGTCGCCCTGGTCTACGTCCTCGCCAAGTGGGCCCAGAACTCCGGCGCCGGCCCCTGGGCGGGCTATGTCGCCGCCGCCGCCGAGGCGGGCATGGTCGGCGCGCTCGCCGACTGGTTCGCCGTCACCGCCCTCTTCCGCCACCCCCTCGGCATCCCCATCCCGCACACCGCGATCATCCCCACCAAGAAGGACCAGCTCGGCGTCTCCCTGGGTGAGTTCGTCGGGGAGAACTTCCTCTCCGAGGACGTCGTACGCCAGCGGCTGCGCGCCGTCGGCATCGGCAGCCGCCTCGGCGCCTGGCTCGCCGTCCCCGACCACGCCGACCGGGTCACGGCCGAACTGTCCACCGCCCTGCGGGGCGCCCTGACGGTCCTGCGCGACTCCGACGTCCAGGCCGTGGTCGGCGAGGCCATCACCCGCCGCGCGAACGCCCAGGAGATCGGCCCCGGCATCGGCAAGATGCTGGAGAAGGTCGTCGCCGACGGCGGCCACCGGCGGGTCGTCGACCTGGTCGTCAACCGCGCCCACGACTGGCTCGTGCTGCACAGCGACTCCGTGATGGACGCCGTGCAGGGCGGTGCCCCCGGCTGGACCCCGAGGTTCGTCGACAAGAAGGTCGGCGAGCGCGTCTACAAGGAACTGCTGCGCTTCGTCACCGAGATGCGCGACATGCCCGCCCACCCCGCGCGCGGCGCCCTCGACCGATTCCTCACCGACTTCGCCTCCGACCTCCAGTCCGACACCGACACCCGCGCCCGCGTCGAGCGGCTCAAGGGCGAGGTGCTGGGCCGCGGCGAGGTGCAGGACCTCATCGCCAGCGCCTGGACGGCCGTACGGTCCATGATCGTCGCGGCGGCCGAGGACGAGCGCAGCGAACTGCGGCTGCGCGTGCGGGCGTCGCTGCTGTCGCTGGGTTCCCGGATGGCGGCCGAACGCAAGGTGCAGGACAAGGTCGACGGGTGGGTGGAGGGCGCGGCCGTCTACGTCGTCACCACCTACCGCAAGGAGATCACCTCCCTGATCACGGACACGGTGGCGGGCTGGGACGCCGAGCACACCACGCGGAAGATCGAGGCGAACATCGGCCGTGACCTGCAGTTCATCCGCATCAACGGCACGGTCGTCGGCTCGCTGGCCGGCCTGCTGATCTACACGGTGTCGCACGCGCTCGGGGCGTAGGAGAACTTGCCCGGGGCACCCGATCCGGGTTCGCCCGACGGGGAGGGAGCCCATGACCACCGCGCAGGCCGGCACCGGCCGGACCATGACCACGAACATTCCCGCCCGCCTCGACCGCCTCCCGTGGTCGCGCTGGCACTGGACGATCGTCATCGGTCTCGGCACCGTGTGGATCCTCGACGGTCTCGAAGTCACCCTCGTGGGCACCATCGCGAGCCGCCTGTCGGAACCCGGCAGCGGCCTGCCCATCACCTCCGGCGAGGTCACCGGCCTCGCGGCCGCCCTCTACGTGGCGGGCGCCTGCTCCGGCGCACTGTTCTGGGGCCGCCTGACCGACACCTGGGGGCGTAAAAAACTCTTCATGATCACCCTCGCGGTGTATCTGGCGGCCACCGCCCTCACCGCGGTCGCCTTCGACACCTGGTGGTTCTTCCTCTTCCGCTTCCTCACCGGCTTCGGCATCGGCGGCGAGTACGCGGCCATCAACTCCGCGATCGACGAACTGATCCCCAAGGAGTACCGCGGCCGTGTCGACCTGATGATCAACGGCAGCTTCTGGCTGGGCGCGGTCTTCGGCTCGCTGCTGTCGATCGTCGCGCTGGACACCGACATCTTCGCCGCGAACGTCGGCTGGCGCCTGACCTTCGCGCTCGGCGCGGTCCTGGCCCTGGTCATCCTCCTCGTACGCCGGCACGTCCCGGAGAGCCCCCGCTGGCTGCTCATCCACGGCCGTGACGACGAGGCGGAACGCATCGTCTCCTCCATCGAGCAGGAGATCGAACGGGAGAACGGCACACCGCTGCCGCCCGCGCAGGGCGAACTCACCATCCACCAGCGCCGCGGCGTCTCCTTCCTGGAGATCGGCCGCACGGTCTTCTCCGCCTACCGCAGGCGGGCCGTCCTCGGCTTCTCCCTCTTCATCGGCCAGGCCTTCCTCTACAACGCGATCACCTTCGGCTTCGGCGCGATCCTGACCACGTTCTTCGACGTCCCGAGCGGCAGCACCGGCTACTACTTCGCGGTCATCGCGCTCGGCAACTTCTGCGGCCCGCTGCTGCTGGGCAAGCTCTTCGACACGGTCGGCCGCCGCGTGATGATCTCGGGCACCTACATGCTGTCCGGCCTGCTCCTCTTCGGCACGGCCTGGCTCTTCGACCAGGGCTCCCTGAGCGCGACCACGATGACGGCGTGCTGGTGCGCGGTCCTCTTCTTCGCCTCGGCCGGCGCCTCCAGCGCCTACCTGACGGTCTCCGAGGTCTTCCCCATGGAGACCCGGGCGATGTCGATCGCCTTCTTCTACGCCATCGGCACCGCCGCCGGCGGCATCAGCGGCCCGCTCCTCTTCGCCGAGCTCACGGCATCCGGCGTCGTCGGCGACACGGTCCTCGCCTTCTCGATCGGCGCGACGCTGATGTTCCTGGCGGGCCTGGTGGCGGCCCTCCTCGCCGTGAAGGCGGAACGCCGCTCCCTGGAGGACATCGCCCAGCCGCTGTCGGCGGCGGAGCAGCAGCAGCCGCGGCCGACGCCGGGCGGCGACGGCCCTGACGCGGAGGGGCCGGGCTCCCAGGGGTCCAGGGCGGCGACGGCGTAGGGGGTGCGCGGAGGGCTGGGCTGTGGGGGGGGGGGGGGGGGGGGGGGGGGGGGGGGGGGGGGGGAAGAAAAAAGGGCGGGGAGAGGGGGGGAGGAGGAAGTGACGGGG
>NZ_JBVIPD010000004.1:357188-369355 GCF_055578235.1 Streptomyces sp. NPDC033136 | reverse complement strand
TTTGGTTGTTGACTCGCAGCTCTCCCCCCTCCCCCCCCCCCCCCCCCCCCCCCCCCCCCCCCCCCCCCCCCCCCCCACCTGCCGTGACGGGGAGAGGCACCCCGCCGCTGCCGGTGAGCGACCCGACCCCGCACCGCCCGCACCCCACAGGGCCCCGCACCGCCCGCGGATGCGGTGGGCGAATGCCGCGCGGCGGTAGCCAAGTGTCCGCACAGTCTCAGCGACACGCCGCGTGCACGGCGTGTCGCTGAGACTTCTCGCACCACTCATCGACAGCCCGCCGAACGCGCCAGCAGCGTTCCGCGCCCCGCAGGGCCCCGCACCCCTGCGGCTCCGCCGGGCAGCGTCGCAAGGCGTCGCACAAAAACTGCGCTATAGTTGATCTGCGTCCGGTCGCCGGAACTCCGGCTGGCGGACAGTGCGTTGGTGGTCCAAGGAAAGACGCCCCACTTCCTGTGGGGAGATGCAGGTGCAAGGCCTGCCCGGCGCTCCACCGAGAACCCGGCCCTGGGATTCAGGGCCGGGTTCTTTGCTGTGCGCTCGTCATCGCGCCGGGGTGCTGTTTCCGGTGGCCTGGGGAAAGAGATCAGGTCGATGCTGGGGCTCGGTGGAACGCGGCGGAACGCGGTGGAACGCGGTGGACACGGCGGGGCCGTCGTCGCGCCCTTCAGTTCCCCGCCGCCACCCGCCGTGCCACCGCCAGTGCCTCGCGCACCGCCCCCGGGATGTCCGTCACCGGGAAGCGCGCCTGGCGCACCACGCGTTCGCGGTCCACCACCAGTACCGCCCGCTTCAGCCGCAGTGTCTGCCCGGCGCGGAACACCGGTAGCCGCAGAGCGGCGGCGAGGCGCAGGTCGACGTCGGAGAGCAGGGTGAAGGGGATGCCCTCCTCGACCGCGAACACCCGCTGTTCGTCCGGGCGTTGCGTACTCACACCGCGCACCTCGGCGCCCGCCGCGCGGAAGTCGTCGTACGCGTCCCTGAACAGCCGGTTCTCCAGCGTGCAGCCGATGGCGCCCGGGATGTCGGCCCAGCCGTCCGGCAACGGGCCCGGGCGACCGGTCGCCGGGTAGCAGAACAGGACGGTGGCCGCAGTCCCGGCCACCGGGTCCAGCGGCTCACCGTCCCGGTGCCCCGGCAGTTCGAGGCGCGGCAGCCACTCGCCCGCCAGACCCGCAACACGCCGCGCCTCGGCACTCTCCTCGTCGGCCGTGCCGCTCAGTGACCCGTCGCCGAGCAGCCAGCGGTCCGCCCAGTCCTGCATCGAGAGCAGCACGGGCAGCAGCCCCCGCCCGCTCTCCGTCAGCCGGTACTCGTACCGCACCGGGCCGCTCTGATACGGAACCTTCTCCAGGACCTCCGCCTCCACCAGGTGCGCGAGGCGCTCGGTCAGCACCTTGCGGGAGATCCCCAGCTCCTCCTGGAGCGCGTCGAACCGGTGGTGCCCGCGTGCGGTCTCCCGCACCAGGAGCAGGCTCCACCAGTCGCCGACCACCGCCGCCGCCTGCGCGATCGCACAGGCGGCGTCCCGCTCGGGCACCGACCTGATCATGGGGCTCCTGTCTCTTCCGGATGCAGGGTCCAGGTTCAAAACCATCTTGCGCCATGCGGTCAGTTCCCGATAGGAACTAACTCGCGAACCGAGTAAGTTCCCATAAGAGACTCACTGAAGGGTGGGGTCGCATGAGCGAGACACCGACGGTCCGGGAGCGCGATCGCCGCAGTACCCATCACGCGATCTCGCCTCCGGCCGTCTTCTGGCGCTACTGGGCCGCTGCCACCGTCAGCAGCGCGGGCACCGCCGTCACCGCCCTCGCCTTACCTCTGGTCGCCCTCACGGTCCTCGACGCCACCGCGCTCCAGGCCGCTCTGCTCGCCGCCGCCGGACAGGTCTCCTGGCTGCTGCTCAGCCTCCCCGCCGGAGTGATCGCCCAGCGCGTCCCGCTCCGCCGCCTCCAGGTCACCCTCGACCTCGTACGGTTCGCCGCCGTCGGATCCCTCCCGCTCGCCTGGTGGCTCGACCGGCTCAGCTACCCGCACCTGCTGCTCGCCGCTCTGGTCACCGGCGCCGCGACCGTACTGTTCGACATCGGCAACTCGACGTTTCTGCCCGCCATCGTCCCGGACCGGCAACTCGCCGCCCGCAACAGCCTCATGTCCGGCACGCACGCCGTCACCGAGACCGGAGGGCCCTCCGGGGGCGGCCTCCTCGTACACGCCGCGGGCCCGGTCGGCGCGCTCCTCGTGGACGCGGCCAGCTACCTGCTCTCCGCCGTGCTGCTGCGTACCCTCCCCGAGCGCCGTCCCGTCGCCCGCACCGGCGACGGCGCCCTCCGGCTGATCCGCGAGGGCTGGACGTACGTGACGCGGCACCCCGTGATGCTGCCCTGCATGCTCTGGGCCACCGCCACCAACTTCGTCTGCGCCGCCCTGGTCGCCCTCACGCCCCTCTACCTGGTCCGTGAGGCCGGACTGACGCCCGTACAACTCGGCCTGGTACTCGCCATGGACGGAGTCGGCGCGCTCGCCGGATCCGCCGTGGCGGTCCGAGTGACCCGGCGGTTCGGTACCGCCCGGGGGCTCGTCGGGGCCGCGCTGGCCGGCGGCGCCGCCGCCCTGCTGGCCCCGCTGACCACGTCAGCGGCCGACGCGTACTGGTTCGCCCTGGGCAACGCCGGCTTCGCCTTCGGTGTCGTCATCGGGTCGATCACCACCCGCACCCACCGCCAGACCGAGTCCCCGCCCGAGCTCCTCTCCCGCGTCATGGCCACCGTCCGCTTCGTCTCCTGGGGCGCCCAGCCGCTCGGCGCCCTCACCGCCGGTCTGCTCGCCACGTACGCGGGGACGCACGCGGCCCTGTGGACGGTGTGCACGGCCGCACTCCTGCCGCCGCTGTACCTGCTCGCGGTCCCGGTGGGCCGCCGCCGGGACTTCGTCTGACACGCCGTACCCGCCCACGGCCCCGCTTGAGGCGGCCACCGCGCTGGAGACCCTCGCCGCCTACCGGGTCCTGCGTGCCGAGTGCCGCGTTCCGCGTCGCGCCCGGCCTTCGGGCCCCGCTCGCGATCTTGAAGCCGACTCCTGCGCCGTGAGGCACGCGCGCCAGGGGGCAGCATCCCCGCCTCGCCGAACCTGAGCCCGGGCTTGTCAAGTTTCCTCCTCCGAGCTATATAAGAAGACGCAGTACGTAGGGCATCGCACCGACTGCGCCTGATGAGAGGAGTGACCAGTGATGCTCATGCGCACGGACCCCTTCCGTGACCTCGACCGACTCACCCAGCAGGTCTTCGGCCCCGCCGGCCGCCCGTCCGCCATGGCGATGGACGCCTACCGCTCCGGGGACGACTTCTTCGTCCACTTCGACCTCCCCGGCATCGACCCGGAGACGATCGAGCTGGACGTCGAGCGCAACGTCCTCAACGTACGAGCCGAGCGCAGGTCCCCCGCCCCCGAGGGCGCGGAACCGCTGGTCGCCGAGCGTCCCACCGGCACCTTCACGCGCCAGCTGTTCCTCGGCGACACGCTCGACACGGAGCGCATCGACGCCTCGTACGAGGCCGGCGTCCTGACCCTGCGCATCCCGGTGGCCGAGCAGGCCAAGCCCCGCCGCATCCACATCACGGGCGGCGACACGCGCAAGCAGCTCAGCGGCTGACCTCACCGCATCAGCGGCTGACCTCACCGCATCAGCGGCTGAGTCAACGGATCAGCCGCTGAGTCCACGCGTCAGCGGCTGACGCATCGCACCGCGACGACCGCCCGTACACGTCGCGCCGCCGGTACGGAACTCCCCGGCGGCGCGACGACGCAGGACCGCACCCACGCACCCGGAGGAAAACCCCGCACATGAGCACGGCGACAGTGCCCAGTGTGACCACGCGGCACCACGGTGACGACCACGACTGGCCCCGACTGGTCGAGGCCGTCCGCGAGTCGGGCCAGTACGACACCTGGCCGAAGGCCGAACAGGTCACCCGTACCGTCCTGTCCGCCCTCGGCGCCCACGTCATCGGCGACGAACGTGTCGACCTCGCCCGCGCCCTGCCCGAAGAGGCCGCCCGGCTGATCGCCTCGGAGATACCGGCCACGCACCGGCTGACGGCCGCGCGGTTCGTCGACTCGGTCGCGGCCCGCACCCCGGGGGCCACCCCCGCCACGGCCCGCTGGGACGTCAGCTCCGTCCTCGGCGTCCTGCCGCCCCTGATCGGCGACGACCTGGTGACCCGCATCCTGGCCCAACTCCCGCCCGGATACGCCCTCCTGTTCGGCCGAGCGGACCTGAGCCCGGCATCGTAGGCTCGTGAAGCGCGTACGACGGCCACCACGGTGACGGGCCGGTGGTGGCCGTCGCGCAGGTGGACAAGCCGCCGATGCCAGGAGCCCACGTGACCCGCCCGACGACCGCGACTTTCACCACCCCCGACGGCACGCGCATCGCCCTCACAGACCACCGCCCGACCACCGGGTCCCGGGCCACGTTCCTCCTCCTGCACGGCCTGGCGGGCCACCAGGGCGAGTGGGACACCCTCGCCGCACAGCTGTCGGCCGACGGTCACCGCGTGGTGACGTACGACGCCCGAGGCCACGGCGCCAGCACCCGCACCCCGCCCACCACGACCCGCGAGGCCCACGTCCAGGACGCCGTCACCTTGATCGAGGAACTGGGCCTGGCCCCAGTGACCCTGCTCGGCCAGTCCCTCGGCGGTCACACGGCCATGCTGCTGGCCGCGTCCCACCCCCACCTGGTGAGGTCCCTGATCCTGGTCGAAGCGGGCCCGGCAGGCCCGGCTCCCGGCCTCCCCGCACAGATCGCCACCTGGCTGGACAGTTGGCCGGCCCCCTTCACGTCCCTCGACGAGGCCGAGGCCTTCCTGGGTCACGAAGCCTGGACGAGGACCCTGGAGAAGCGCGAAGACGGCTGGTATCCGGCATGGGACCGCACCACGATCATCGACACGATCGCCGAACTGGCGACCACGGCCTACTGGTCCGAGTGGTCCCGCATCACCTGCCCCACCCTTCTCGTCCAGGGCGAACACGGCACGATGCGCCCCGGCGAACCGGCGGAGATGCTCACCCACCGCCCGCACACCCGGCTGGCCCGCATCCCCGACGCGGCCCACGACGTCCACCTGGACCAGCCGGACCGCCTTCACGAGGCCGTCAGCGCCTTCCTCCTTGACCTCACGCTTGATTGAGGTCCTACGTTGATCGCGTCCGGCCGACCACGGCACAGACGGGAGTACGAGGACCCATGACCACACGCGCTGAGGACCTGAAGGACTACCCCGAGGAAGAACTCGCCGCCCAGCCGATCGGCGCATGGACGGGCCAGGCCTACCGCAGGGCCGTAGGAGCCCTGCGCCCAATTGGCGGTGGAGAACCTCACCCAGCCCCACTGGTGGACCCTGAACCACGCCTCCGACGCCCCCGGCAGGTGGACCCGCGCCCCCCTCACCGACCGCCTGACCCCCTACGACGACCAGAACACCGACTTCGACGCGGTCTACGACAACCTCTTCAACCGAGGCTGGCTCACGGAGGACACGTCGGGTGCCATGTCCCTCACGGAGGAGGGAGAGGCCGGCCGTCTCCGTGCCCGGGAACGCAACCTCCGCGTCCACCACCAGACCCACGAGGGCATCACCCAGGCCGACTTCATCACCACGATCAACGTCCTGCGCAGAGTCGTCGCCAACCTGGGCGGCGACGGAAACCTGCCCGGGAAAATCAAATAGTTCGACAGCACCCCGTCTCCCCGCGCATCCTGCGGTGCGCACCGACGTACCGACACATGTCAGGGAGACGACCGTTGAACCCCACCATCCGCCACATCACCTTCGACTGCACGGGGGAGCCCTACGAACTGGCCCGCTTCTGGGCCGAGTTCCTGGGCCACCCGATCTCCGACGAGGACAAGCCCGGCGACCCCGAGGTACTGATCGAGTTCCCGAACGGCGCCCCTGGCCTGCTCTTCGTCAGCGTCGAGGAAGACAAGGCGACCAAGAACCGCATCCACTTCGACCTCCAGCCCACAGGCCGCACCCGCTCCGAGGAGGTCGAACGCGCCGTGGCCCTCGGCGCCCGCATCCTGACGGACCGCACCCTCCCGAACGGCAGAGGATGGGTCGTCATGGCCGATCCCGAGGGCAACGAGTTCTGCGTCGAACGGGGAGAACTCGATCCGGTGGAGGACTGACGCCAGGATGCTCTTGCTCTGGGGTAGATCCGTGATCGCGGCCCGCGGGGATGCCTGTCACCGTTCTCCAGAATGATCTTTACGCCCGGTACGCATCAATAGGGTTTCGGGCCGGGGAGCTGCCAACCCACCTGAGTGACTCGGGAGTTGAGAGTGACGCACGGCATTGCCGCACTGGCGGAGGAACTCACGGCAATGGCCGCGGCCGATCACCGGTCCTCGGCCCACGCGAACAGCGATGACCCCGCCGAACGGCCGGCGTGGCGTCGGCCGACCGCACGGCACGGTGACCCGGCTCGGCGAGATCATGGACGAGTACGGCTGGCCGACGGCGGAACTGGTCGGCGAGGAGGCCGCCCGCGCGGCCTGGCTGATTGCCCAGCACGCCGACCGGCAGCTCGACGTCACGGAACCCGGACATCCAGGAACGTGTGTGCGAAAAGGTCTCGCCGTGCGTGGTCGGAGGTGACAGCATCCTCTCAACCGGCCTGTTAAAGGCCTGAGTTGGGGGATGTTTATGAGAAACGGGAGCTACAGACGTGTCACGGTGCTGGCCCTGGGGGTGACGTTGCTGGCCGCACTGCAACCCGCGGCGACCGCTCATGCCGCGGACAGCGCAGCCGCCCAGACCACGGCCGAGGCGGACCGCACCGTGGATGCCGAGACCACCGATGACTTCGCCACCCTCGCGGACGCCGTTCTGACCAGACGGACCGCCGCGCTCCTGGACGGATCCCAGGCGACCCGCCGTGCCGGCGCGGCCCTGCCGCTGAAGGGCGACGTACACGTCACCAGCAGGCTCGCCCGCGCGGAGGACACCGCGACGCATGTCCTGCGCGACCGCAGGGCGCGACTGGCCGCACTGGACGAGGCCTACACGGCGGCTGAGACCGAGGTCGACGTGGATGAGGTGCGGGTGACCGGCGACCGGGCCACTGCCCAGGTCACCGAGACGACGATGCTCACCTACAAGAAGATCGAGGGCGACGAGCCACCGACCACCGGCTTCCAGGCGAGGCACGAGCTGACCTTCGTAGCAGCGCCGGACGGTACGTGGGAGCTGACCGGATTCACGCCACTCGACGAGGAAGGGCCGGCCGCGGTCAACTCGGTGGTGGACACCGCCGAGGACAGCGGCCCCACGTCCGCCGGCGCGGCGGAGGAACCGATCGACGAGGGCGGCGAGCCCGAAACCGACGGACCCGCACCCCAGGAGACCCAGGCGGGTGCCATGCAGCCCACCGTCCAGGCCCAGGCCAAGGTCAGTGCCACCGCCGGCTACAACTACTCCGCCATGGCCAAGTACGCGGAGAAGCACTGGAAGAACTACAACCCCAACTACCGCAAGTTCAACGACGTCGGGGGCGACTGCACCAACTTCATCAGCCAGGCGCTGCGCGCGGGCGGCTGGAAGAACAACACCGGCTGGTACAAGAGTTACAAGAACTGGTGGTACAACTCCTCGAACCAGACGACATCCTGGATCAACGTCAACTCCTGGGCGTCCTTCGCGCTGCACAGCGACCGGGCCCACAACCTGGACAACGTGTACAAGCTGGGGATCGGGGACATCCTCCAGATGGACTTCAGCGGCAACCGGTCGAAGGACCACTCCATGATCACCACGTACAAGAGCAATGGAGTGCCCTACCTCACCTACCATTCGACCAACACTTACCGGAAGTCGGTGAAAAGCCTTGTGGCGCAGTACCCGCGCGCGACGTATTACGCCTTCCGCACCTGACGGGCGGAGCGGACACCGCTCATGGCGGCGTCGCGTCGGACTGCTCATGGCCGTGCTCTGCGCGGTGCTTCTCACCGCGTGTGGCGGCGGGGACGGCTCCGCATCCGCGAAACCAGACCTGGCGAACCAGGACCGTTTCCTGCGCGACTACGTACGGTTCCTCAACGCATCGGACGAGGAGGGGCTGTCCGGGCTGCTCGACGCCCATCCTCAGGGCTCCAAGGACGCCCGCGCCCGGATCGAGGAGTACGGCGGACAGGACTGGGACGTTCGATGGATGCGGGCATCTGACTTCGCGAACGTATGGAGAGTGAACATAACCGGCACCGCAGGTGCCAAGAATCGACCTGTCCACGTCACCGAGACCATCACCTGGGAGAAGGCCCAGTGGGTGATGACACCACTCCCGGGTGTCGTGCCGACCCCACCGGACGCGGCGGGGACCGAACCGCCCGGGTAAGCGCATCCGAGCCCGAGCCGTTTCACCCAAGAGCCGTCGGGGGCTTGAGCAGGACAACCAAAGTGCCTTCTGATCTGGGACGACAGGGCGTGTCGAAGGTCCCTGTCGTCCCAGCAGGAAGGCACCTTCTGTGCCCCGATCCCGACCACGCGCCCCCGTGCGACGTCCCCTGGAGTTTCAGTCTCGTCGGCGAGGGCGTCGACGACGACTCCACCGTCCTGGTTCTGGGTGTGTATACGTCCAGAGGGGAGGCCAGACAGGTGGCAGACCGGGTGCGCAGCCTTGTGGGAGAGACGCAGCTCGTCACCGTGAGCGAGGGCGATGCGGAAGAGTGGGAGGAACTGGTCGAGCAGTACCGGTTCGAGAGCGGACTGCGCTAAGCCTCATCGGCTGTTCCATGAGTCCCTGAGCGTCGGAGACCGAGGCGCGTCACCACGAGCGGTCAGGGCCTCGTGCTGGCGTGCTTCACGGTCTGGACGAAGGCGCGCCAGGTATCGCCGCTCACCGCGATAGTCAGCGGCTCTGTCATCTTCGAGTCACGTACAAGAGCACCGTCGCCGGTGAGCGCACATTCGACGCACTCGCCTCCGGCACCGTTGCTGTAGGAGGATGCGAACCACACCGGACGGCCGCTGCCGTCAGACTCGGGCAATATCACTGTGCGCAATCCTTCAAGATCGACTCGATCAACTGGACCGAGCGTTGCGGACTCAAGGCTGCGGCCCGCAGACCGTCGAACGCCCTGGTGTACTCCCGTACATGATGCTCGCCTTCCAGGTACACGGCATCCGTAATGCCGTCCCGGTACACGACGTCCGGATCCTCCGGGGCCGGGAATCCAAGCATGGTGAACGAACCGGTGGTCGGGTAGGTCCCTGAGTCGAAGGGAAGGACCTGCAGGGTCACAGTCGGCAGACCGGCCGTCTCCAGGACCCGTTCCAACTGCTCCCGCATCAAGGCGCGGTCACCGATCACGTGACGGAGCGCCCCCTCGTTCACGATGAACCAGGCGTCCGGGGCGTCCGGCTGGCGCAGCATGGCTTGGCGCTCCATGCGCACCCGCACCGCCTTCGCGATGTCCTCGGTGGACATGTGTGCGCCGGTCTTGTGGAGCTCGGACGCGTACACCTCTGTCTGCATGAGACCGGGAACGACCTCGCACTGGTACTGGCGGAAGGTGGAAGCGTCCTGTTCGAGGCCGATGTAGATGTTGAACCACTCGGGAACACCGGCACCGTGGACCTGCCACCAACCCCGCACCTTCGCCTGCCTGGCCAGCGACTTGAGGAACTCGCGCAGTTCGTCGCCGGTGCCGTAGAAGCGACACAGGGCATCGATGTCCGAGGGCTGGACGCGTCCGCTGCCCGTCTCCATCCGGCTGACCTTCGAGCCGCTCCAGTCCAGGGCCTCGCCGACCTGGGCGCAGGTGAGGGCGCTCTTCTCGCGGAGCTTCTTCAGCTCGATCGAGAGACGCCGACGGCGTGCCGTGGGTGATCCGGCCATCACAACCCTCTTTCGAATAGCGGGGGTTCAGTCTTGCGCCAAGGGGTGTGCCTGCCAATCACTCAGAAGTGGGAATCCCTTCCTGCACATTGCACGACGGGACGTGTGACCCTCACTCTGGTCACCGTACGCAACTCACCGTGAGCATGCGTGACGTTGCGCAGCCGGTGCGGAGTCGACCGCGACGAGAGGGGTCCACGTGAGTCAAGAAGCCTGCATGCCGCGCAAACCATGGGACATCGCCTTCACAGCCGAACCCGCGGAAGTGGCCTCACTGCGCCGGACCATGCGGCTGCACCTGGGACTCTGGGGACTGCAGGACCTCGCCGACGCTGCCCAACTGTGCGTCAGCGAGCTGGTGGCCAACGTCATCACGCACGTCGGACCCGGCACCCCCGCGACGCTGGCTGTCTCCATGAAGGGCACGCACCTGCGCATCGAGGTGCATGACCCCGACACGCGTGCGTTGCCCATCCTTCGCGACGCGTGCGCGGACTCCGAGGGGGGCAGAGGGATGGCGTTGGTGGATGCCGTCACCGATCGCTGGGGTGTGCTGCTGCACCCGGATCACAAGGTCACGTGGTGCGAGCTGGCCACAGGGATCACCGGGCCCCACGGTCACGCGAAGGCGCCCGGCGTGATGCGGGCCGAAGCGCTGCTCAGCCTCTACGCTGCTGCCGCGCAGCCTCCGCCGAGGGAGGCGGGCAGGCTGACCTCGACCGTGGCGGAGGAGACGTTGATCGCGGCGATCAGTGACTTCCTTCATTGGTTCCGAGCCTATGGCCGAGACGCGGACGACATGCTCGACCGGGCGCAGATGCGATTCGAGGCCGAGTATGCCGCCCTGCGTCAAGGGACGTGACAAGTCACCCGGCTGCGATCGCTGAGTACGTCCAGACGTCGGCAGGCAGCGGGTGCTTCAACTGCCATGTGATCGCCATCGGCTTGCTCCCCGTGTGCTCCACATAATCGGCAGGGCCGAGCAACATCCATGGCTGGGCGCCACCGATGTCCGTGTTCTTGTAGCGACGCACGAAGAGCAGTACGTGGCTGCCGTCAGCGGCGTGGCGCTGGTACCGCAAGCCCGTGGGAGAAGTCTCCGAGGTCTGGTTCTGGGACTCCCAGTGAAAGCGGGTCTCACTGAGGGCGTAGTCGTGGTAGCGGGTCTGCGGGGAGAAGTCCTTCTCGTCCTTTTCCAAGGTGATGAGAAGGGCGTCAGTCTTGATGGACTCGCACCACTTCACGCCTTCGCGAAAATCCCCAGGCATGAAGCCGCCGATGGCGGACTGGCCCAGCGCAGGCAGGATCTCCTCGCGGCTGTATGAGGCGTGGACCGTCAGTGGAATCCCCGTTTCGCCGGCGAACCCGAGCAGCGGGATGGGGACGTGCTCTGTGTGAGCGAGGTTGTACGCCAACACTTGGCGGAGCTCACTCCGAACGGCCCGCTGCTTGCGAAGTGCCGCGAAGCCAGCGTCGTAGCTGGCGAAGCCTTTACGGGTCACGCCGCCGAGTGGCCAAAGTTGGAAGAAGAGCATGCGGGCGTAGGCCTGTCCCTGCTCATCGAGCTTGCTGTAGGGAGGGGCGTCGTCCTCCAACATCCGCGTATAGGAGGCTACGCGGAGTGGATCGTCCACATGGAGAAATGCAGGGATGCGTTTGAGGAGTGCTGCCTCACCTTCAGGCGCCTCACCGTTCAGAAGCCCGGCTCGGCGAAGCAAGCCGGTCCAGGAGTTGCCGTTCCCTCGATAGATTTCCTTCAGCTCACGGTCGCTCTCTTCCAAATAGCGGCTGAGCGTTGGTTCGGCGTAGTCCGCGACTTCGCGTGACAGCGCCGTGACATTGACGCCAATTTGATCCTTGATGTTGGCGATGATTGCTCTTTTCGCCTTCTCCTCTAGAATGATCTGGCAGCCGGATGGTAGTTGCGGGAAATCGTGCTCGATGTGGTTCAGCAGTCGCTTACGGGTCAGGTTAGTGAGCGCCCGGAACTGGTTCTCGAAACGGAACTCCTTGCGATGTTGCCCGATGAAGTCCAGCACGGTAAGCACCGCCTTGCCTTCAGACCGGCGGAGTCCGCGGCCCAACTGCTGCAAGAACACTGTGGCGCTGGACGTCGGGCGCAGGAGGAGGAGCGTGTCCACGTCTGGGATGTCGAGACCTTCGTTGAAGAGGTCAACCGAGAAGATGACCTGGAGCGCGCCCGATGCCAGATCACCGAGTGCCTGCCTGCGCTGCTCAGCCGGTGTCTCCCCGGATAGGGC